>JAZQZO010000127.1:0-7193 GCA_045634065.1 Acutalibacteraceae bacterium | reverse complement strand
TGCATTTATGCATTGGTGCTGATGTGTCTTATGGTTGCCAAGAACAAAGATATTCAGTTCACACACTGCGCTACAGCTTTCTTCGCTTCCTTGGCACTTCCCTTTGCATTCTTATGCTTCTTGAGACTTAACAATCTCTCCGACTGGTTCCCTGCTTACACACACCACGAGGGCGTATATTTCGTAGGTCTCGGCTTTTCCTGCTCTTGGTTTACCGATACCTTCGCTTATCTCGTTGGCAGAAAGTTCGGCAAGCATAAGATGGCGCCCGTTATCAGTCCTAAAAAATCAATTGAGGGTGCAGTTGGCGGTGTTGTCCTGACAGCGGTGATGAATGTTATCATTCTTTATCTATTCACAATCTGCTGCAGAAACTTCTACGATTACAGCTTCCTTGGTGACAGCAATATGAAGTTCATTTATATTGTACCCATTTCAATGATCGGCTCATTCATCAGTATGATGGGCGATCTTGCTGCAAGTGTTATCAAGAGAAACTTCGGCATCAAGGATTACAGTCAGCTTCTTCCGGGTCACGGCGGCATTATGGACAGATTCGACTCCTGCATTTTTGTACTGCCTACCATTTACTGTATTCTTAAGCTTCTTGCCACATACACAGCGTAAGATGAAACTTTACTACTGAAATTAAGAGAGGATACCACTATGGCTAAGAAAATAAGCATATTAGGTTCAACGGGTTCTATCGGTACCCAGAGTCTTGATGTAGCCGAAAAGCAGGGTTATGAGGTTCAGGCTCTTACAGCGGGAAGCAATGCAAAACTTCTTGAAGAGCAGATAAGAAAATGGAAACCCAAGTATGCTGCATTGGCTGACGAAGAGGCTGCAAAAGATCTGAAAATAGCTGTTGCCGACACGGATACAAAAGTTCTTATTGGCAAAGAGGGCGTAAATGAATGTGCTGCCTATGATGACACAGATGTTGTTATCAATGCTATTGTCGGTATCGCAGGTTTAGTACCCACCCTTACAGCTATTGATCAGGGTAAGGATATCGCCCTTGCCAACAAAGAAACTCTCGTAGCTGGCGGTCAGCTTGTTATGAGTAAGGCTCAGGAAAAAGGTGTAAAAATACTTCCTGTTGACAGTGAGCACAGTGCTATTTTTCAATGCCTTGAGGGTATGAATAAAAAAGATGAACTCAAGTCAATTATATTAACAGCATCGGGTGGACCTTTCTTCGGTAAGACAAGAGAAGAGCTGGAGACTGTTACTCTCGCTCAGGCACTCAAGCATCCCAACTGGGAAATGGGTGCAAAGATAACCGTTGACAGTGCCACTATGATGAACAAGGGTCTCGAGCTTATCGAAGCTGTATGGCTCTTCGGTGTTGACCCGTCTATGATAGATATCGTTGTTCACAGAGAGAGCATTATACACTCACTTATTGAGTATAAGGATAATTCCGTCATAGCACAGCTCGGTGTACCCGATATGAGAATTCCTATTCAGTATGCTCTGACTTACCCTGAAAGATTTGAGAGTCCCGTTAAAAAGCTGAACCTTTGGGAATACAGTAATCTGACGTTCTACAAGCCCGACTACGAGACTTTCAGAGCAATAAATATCTGCCGTGAGGCTATCACAAAAGGCGGTCTTTACCCTTGTACAGCAAACGGTGCAAACGAAATGGCTAACTATCTCTTCCGTCAGGGAAAAATCGGTTTCCTTGACATAGCAGACTTAGTAGAAAAAGCTACGGAAAAGACACCTTTAATCGAAAACTACACAATTACCGATGTCCTCGAAGCTGACAAAATGGCAAGAGAGACAGTCAAAGCATTAATCAATTAACCCTAAGAAAGGCAACAAACAATGAATTTACTTCTCGCTCTTCCTAATATTACAACTAAAATCATTCCTATTATTATCGCTGTACTTTTCTTCGGAGTGATAATTCTTATCCACGAATTCGGTCATTTTATCTTCGCTAAGCTCTTCGGAGTCAAGGTAAACGAGTTCGCTATCGGTATGGGCCCGACTATTCTCAAAAAGCAAGGCAAAGAGACAAAGTACGCTCTGAGACTTCTTCCTATAGGCGGCTTCGTATCAATGGAGGGTGAAGAAGAGGAAAGCGAAGACGGCAGAGCTTTCTGCAATCAGAAAACCTGGAAGAGAATGATTATCATTGCTGCAGGTGCAACTTTGAATATTATCCTGGGCATTATTATCTGCTTCTTCTTAGTCGGTAGTGAAGAGCTTGTCGGTACCAATGAGATTCTGCAGTTCCACGAGACTGCTGTCAGCAATCAGCAAGGCGGTCTTCAAGCTGGTGACAAGATAATAGAAATCGATGATAAGAGAGTTTTCTCAGACTACGATATCAGCTTTCTTATGCAGAGAAACGGCAGTGGTACTTATAGCTTTGTTGTTGAGAGAGACGGGGAGAAAATCGAACTTCCCCAAGTGCATTTTGCAAGAAGAACAGGCGGAAACTTCTCTTACGCTGAGGACTGCACTATATCGTCACTGAGCTCAAAGATTAAAGGCTTCGGACTCAAAGACGGCGACAAAATACTCAGTGTCAATGGTGAAACAGTTGCAAACGGTGAAGAACTCATAGCGACTATCGGCAAAGATGAGGACTACATCTATGACTTCACAGTTGAAAGAGAAGGCGAAGTTTTAGAGTTCACCGAAGTTAAAATGGCAGTTGTGACAGTCTTTGACTTTGTTATTTTAGGCGAGGATAAAACCGTAGCCAACGTGACAAAGAACGCTTTCGGTTATGCGCTTTCAATGGGAAGAATGGTTTATCTGAGTCTCTTTGATTTACTCAGAGGTCAGTACGGTATGAATGACCTTGCAGGTCCTATCGGCACAATTTCAGTTATCACAGATATAGCACAAGAGAGCATCGCAACCTTTGACTGGTCACAGATGTTTATGATTATGGCGATGATTACAATCAACATCGGTCTTTTCAATCTTCTTCCCGTACCGGCTCTTGATGGCGGACACTTATTCTTTATGTTTTTTGAGCTGATTTTCAGAAAAAAGATTCCTCAGAAATACGAGAGCTACATTCACGCTGCAGGTCTTGCTATTCTCTTAGGCTTTATGGCTATTATATCTGCAAGCGACATCTGGAAGCTGATTTCAGGCAGAGGATTTTATTAAAAGAAATCATCGCGTTTTTGATTCGTCTTGCCTCGCCTGAAAGGAGAGGTGGCAGACCGAAGGTCTGACGGAGAGGTAAACCGCGATAGGAAAAAGTAATGCCCCGCGGCAAGCGAGATAATATCAGAAAATGTGAGTAAGGAGAAAATTATGATAGAAAGAAGAAACTCAAAAAAAGTAAAAGTCGGTAACATATTTATCGGTGGTGACAGCAAAATCACCGTTCAGTCTATGCTTAATATTCCTGCTCACGACAGTCAGGGAAATGTGCGACAGGCTCTCGAGCTCGAAAAGGCTGGCTGTGAAATTATCCGTCTTGCTGTGCCTGATATGGAAAGTGTAAACACTGTCAGAGCCCTCAAGGAAAGTCTTTCAATTCCCGTTGTGGCTGATATTCACTTCGACTATAAGCTTGCCCTGGCTTCACTTGAAGCAGGTGTCGATAAGATTCGCATTAACCCGGGTAATATCGGTAAAGATGAAAACGTAAAAGCCGTTGCTATGGCTTGTAAAAACAGGGGAGTACCTATCAGAATCGGTGTGAACTCAGGCTCGGTAGAAAAAGAAATCTTAGCTAAGTTCGGCGGCCCGACTCCTGAAGCTATGGCTGAAAGTGCTATGTATCACGTTCGCCTTTTAGAAAAATATGACTTCGATGATATTGTAATTTCAATTAAATCTTCCAATGTCAGCAATATGATTGCCGCTTATGAAAAGGTTGCTGAGATGTGTGATTATCCTCTTCACCTTGGCGTTACCGAAGCAGGTACTCAGAGAATGGGTCTTATCAAATCGAGCATCGGTATCGGCTCATTGCTCACTCGCGGCATCGGCGACACTATAAGAGTGTCTCTGACTGCTGACCCTGTTCAGGAAATTTATGCAGGATACGACATTCTTAAATCAATCGGCATTGATAATTCAACCCCGAAGCTGGTTTCCTGTCCCACCTGCGGCAGAACGAAGATTGACCTTATAGGTCTTGCAAATGAAGTTGAAGAAAGACTTCGCAGTGTTAAAAAGAACATTACCGTTGCTGTTATGGGCTGTGTCGTCAACGGCCCCGGCGAAGCAAGAGAAGCCGATATCGGCATTGCGGGCGGTGACAAAAGCGGACTTATTTTCAAGAAGGGCGAAATCCTTCGTAAAGTCAGCGAAGAAGATATTATTGACGAACTTATGAAAGAGATAGATTTGCTGTAAGACTGCAGCTTAAAGATAGAGATATAGTTACGAGTATTAATGGAGTAAGATTTAAACTATGAGTAACAAATTCACCGACCTTTTCGGCGGTTTTGAAAATGAAAGATTGCAGGAGGCTTTTGCCGATTGCGAAATAAAAAATGTAAAAATATCAATGGAAAAAAAGAGCATTGTAATCGATGCTTTTTTTGAGCGTTTAGTAACCTTTAACTACATAGCCAAAGCAGAAGAAATCCTCAGGGAAAAACTTCTTATAAATGAAGTTAAAATCGAAAGTCAGATGCCTTCCGAGTGCTTCAGTGAGGGTTATTACGCTTCACTTATAAAAGAATTGAACCTGACTCTTGCCGCTTCTACAGGCTTCTTTGAAGGCAGTACCTGCACCTTTGACGGCAGGGTGCTCTCGTGTGAGCTTATGCACGGCGGTAAAGATGTTCTTGATTCTATCGGTGCGGCTGAGTGTATGTCGCGAATTATCAAAAATCGTTTCGGAAGAAATGTTGATGTTGTTTTCACGGGTAAGACAGATATTTCTCTTGATGACGAGCAGGTCACTCAGATGATAAAAACATCCGAAGAAAACAATCTTCGTGCCAAGGGTATCGATCCTGAGAGCATCAGTCAGCCTAAACCTACAGAGCACAAAATCATCGAGGGTATCCCTCTTTATATGGAAACTGCTAAGCCCATCTACGGCAACAAGATCACTAAAAATCCCAAGCCTCTTGCAGAAATTTCACCTGACGAGGGTAGCTGCGTGGTGTGGGGTGATGTTTTTGGTTTTGAAAGCAGAGAGACAAGAGACGGCAGAAGCCTGATTATAACTTTCAATATCACAGACGGTACCTATGCCTATACCTGTAAGGTCTTCGAGAAAAAAGAAGACTGCGAT
Source organism: Acutalibacteraceae bacterium (assembly GCA_045634065.1). Lineage (GTDB taxonomy): Bacteria > Bacillota > Clostridia > Oscillospirales > Acutalibacteraceae > UBA6857. Next base: position 1,957 of record JAZQZO010000127.1, on the reverse strand, counting down.
ATTATTATCAAGCGTATCAAAAACGGTGTTACGGTTATTCTCAGAGGTGACCTTCGCTTTGATAAATTTTCAGGTGAAAACGTAATTTCACCCAGAGCTATTTCAATGGTAGATAAAATTCCAAAGACTGATGATGCCGAGGAAAAGCGAGTTGAGCTTCATCTTCACTCAAAAATGTCAATGATGGATGGCGTAACCGACGCCAAATTTCTGGTTAAAAGAGCTATCGATTGGGGTCATAAGGCTATTGCGATTACAGACCACGGTGTAGTTCAGGCTTATCCCGAAGCTGTTAAGGCAGCAGGCGGCAAGATAAAAATTATCTACGGTATGGAAGGATACTTTATGGATGACACAGAAACGTCATTCGAAGACTGGAAGAAAGCCAAGAATAAGTACTTCCATCAGATTATCCTTGCCCGTAACTCCATAGGTCTTAAGAATCTTTATGAGCTTATCACCAAGTCAAACCTTAAGTATTTCCATAGAAGACCTATTATCCCAAAGAGTGAGCTTATAAAGCACCGTGAGGGTCTTATTATAGGCAGTGCCTGCGAAGCAGGTGAACTTTACAGAGCTATTGCCGAGGGTAAGAGTAATGAAGAAATACTCAAGATTGCATCTTTCTATGACTATCTTGAAATTCAGCCCTGCGGAAATAACGAATATATGATAAGAAGTGAGAAGTTCCCTCAGGTCAACTCCATTGAGGATATTCAGAACTTCAACCGTAAGGTTATTCATATAGGTGACGCTTTAGGCAAGCCTGTTGTTGCAACCTGTGACGTTCACTTCCTTGATCCCGGTGATGCTAAATACAGAGCTATTCTTATGGCAGGTCAGGGCTTCGGTGATGCCGATAATCAGGCTCCCCTTTATTTCAGAACTACCGATGAAATGTTAGCTGAATTCGCATATTTAGGCGAGGAGACAGCTAAAGAAATAGTTATCACCAATACAAATAAGATTGCGGATATGATTGAAAAAATCATTCCCATCCCTCAGGGAAATTTCCCACCGAGCCTTGAAGGCGCTGATGAAGAGCTGACGAGACTTTGCTGGGATAAGGCTAAAGCCCTCTACGGTGATCCTGTTCCCGAATATGTTGCAAAACGACTTGAAAAAGAACTCACTTCAATTATAAAGCACGGTTTCGGCGTACTTTATATGATTGCCCAGAAACTAGTTCATAACTCTGAACAGCACGGTTATCTTGTAGGTTCACGAGGTTCGGTTGGTTCATCTTATGTTGCCAACGCTTCCGGTATCTCAGAGGTTAACCCTCTTGCACCTCACTACCGCTGTCCCAAGTGCCGATATAATGAGTTCTTCCTCAAGGGTGAGGTTGGCTCGGGCTATGACCTTCCGCCTAAAGATTGCCCTGAGTGCGGTACTCCTATGGCTCGTGACGGTCACGATATTCCTTTCGAAACATTCCTTGGCTTCAAGGGTGACAAGAGTCCCGATATCGACCTTAACTTCTCCGGTGAATATCAGTCGAGAGCTCACCGATATACCGAAACTCTTTTCGGTGACGGACACGTTTTCAAGGCGGGTACCATTGCCAGCGTTGCTGATAAAACAGCTTACGGTTATGTTAAAAAGTACCTTGCCGAAAGAGGACAGATTGTCTCCAAAGCCGAAGAAGACCGACTGACTATCGGTTGCACCGGTGTAAAGAGAACAACGGGTCAGCACCCGGGCGGTATGGTTGTTGTGCCTGATGCTTTTGACTATTCGGATTTCACTCCCATTCAGCACCCTGCCGATGACAGTAAGAGCGACACCAAGACAACTCACTTCGACTTCCACGCTCTTCACGATACTATTCTCAAGCTTGATAATCTGGGTCATGATGTGCCTTCACTGTATAAGCATCTCGAGGACCTGACAGGTATTCCTGCTATGGATACCGATATCTGCGACCCCAAGGTTTATGAGCTTGTTGCAGGCACCG
>JAZQZO010000126.1:0-4399 GCA_045634065.1 Acutalibacteraceae bacterium | reverse complement strand
TATAAATAAAAGGCAAATCTTCTCTGACAGAAAAGATCAACTCCCCTGCTTCATCGGCAGGGATAAGACTTCTGACAAGAAGCACAGCGATACCAATTGCCACACCTCTGATAAGCGGATTCTTGCCTGCACTTTTGAGGATATCCTTAACGGGAGGTTCATAGTCGCTCTGAGAGTATCTCGATAGAATCACAACGGCAAGGAAATTAAACAGAGGTATGCACACAGCTGAGAGTACACCTGCAAAAGCTACCGCTGCCGCACCGCCGAGAGATTCAGCAAGAGGTATTCCGATGATGGCATAATTTGACCTGAAGGAGCTTTGATTTATTACACCTTTTTGTCCGCGATTCTGAGCGAAAACGCCTGCCACGAGATTACCTACAAGACACAGTATCACAATCGCAACTATGCAATAAAGCATAACTGCAAAATTGATGTCACCCACAGAGTCTATATCATATATGTTTTTGAAAATAAGTATAGGCAGGAACACCTTAAAAACAAGAGTGTTGCACTTTTTGAAAAAGCTATCGTCAAAAAGACCCGTCAACTTTATGATATAGCCTGCAACGGCAAGAAGCAGAATGGGTGCCACTGCATTAAATGAAAAGGAAAAAACTTCAAACATAAATTCACCTTAATAGCTATTTGTAAGCTCATTTATTTTTTTGCTAAGGTCGTCAGCAGCACAGAGATTTGAAAGATAACCCGGGTGCCCATTTATAACAATATCGTTGATATCCATTCTGTAAGTGATGGTTTGTGCAACTATTCGGTTATCTCTTGTTTCGTTGATATAGTTGCTGACAGCACTTTCAATGCAGGAATACAAAACATTATTCATATCACCTAGTATGCACATAATATAAGCATATGGGTTACAGGTTCTCACCTGCCTGATAAACTCAGTGTATCTTCTTGTGAATTCCTGCCTGCCGCCGACACCGGAACCGCAGTAAGACGCATCATTTGTACCTAAGTTTATAACTATAATATCACTCTTAAACTCATTGAAATCCCAGACAGTCTCTCTGCCACCGTAGAGGAAACAGGACTTATCATAGTAAAGAGGTACCAAATCCTGAGAATTTCTCACGCCGTTTGAAGTGTAGCCCGAATAAACACCGTAACCCGAGAAGCAAACTGCACTGTAATCTGCATTTAACTTTTCAGCAGTGAGATAAGCGTAGGTTTTTGTGAAGTTTTCTGTTGCTGTGGAGAAGTTACCTCTGTCACCCTCTGCATCAGTACCGTAACCGCAGGTGATAGAGTCACCGATGAATTCTATTTTTAAGGGTTTATCTTCTGTTGGTACTATTTTAGTTTTGCCGTAAACCGCAATCTCACCGATACCCATAGCCGAGTATTGAGCTTCGGAAAGTTTGATTATTCTGATAACAGAGTCGGTTTCATAGCCGTCAAGTTCAATATTATAAGTTTTTTCGCTCTCTGTTATTATTTCATCAATAAGAAGTTCATTGTTTTTATATATGGCAAAACGAGCCTTGTGAGCCTGAAAATATCTGCCTTGAGAATCGTCAATTATGTTTATCAGAGCGTACTCTCCGCGGCAGGCAAACTCGATACCGCTGCCGGAATGGGATAAATATCTGACATTTTCTTCATAATAGCTTCTGCCGATAGTCTTTACATATTCTTTGTCTGCGGTGTAAACATTAAGTTTGGAGGGAATGAAAGTCACAACCGGATTTTGCGGAACCGGCTGATTGATGTATATACCAAGATATACGCAAAGCGCAATTAGTACCACACTGAGAATTGCTATTCTTATTCTTCGCAATATCTTTTTCACGCCGATTCTCTCCTTTCTGAAATTTTCAAATCATTTTAATTATATATAAATGAATCGCCTATGTCAAATATAAAAATTTACATACAAAAATTGCAGAGGTCGGTGTTGCCTTCCTCTGCAATGATTTTTTATTATTTCTCGAAAACTACTGTTGTTATGCTTTTTGAACCGATGGTGATTTTCTTGTGACCCTTGGTTTCACTTGTGAGTTCAAGATTTCTTTCAGCGTCGGTAGTGTAAACCTTAGCATCCCAGCCGAGCATATTGAAGGAAACATTCTTTTCCTCGCCCTCGTTGACAATAACCGCAACATACTTGCCGTCGGGTGTCTTATAGCCTGAAGCTGTCAGGAAATTTTCGACACTGTAAACAGGATATTCCTTATCGTCAATCCACTGAGTCCACCATTCTTTTTTGGCAGTCATATCGCCAACGCTGATATCAAGGTCAACAGCGTGGCTGCCAACAGGAATAAACTTGGTGTAGTGACCCATAGCGTAGTATCTCTTGGAAATCTGATAATTTTCATAATCGTACCATTCAACAGCTATCATTGAATCGGCTCTATTGCCACCCTCGTTGACAGCTACCCAGGTTGACCAGGAGTTTACGCCTGTTTCAGCGATGTCTTCACCGATGGTACGAGCCATAATGAGACCTGCTGTGATATCGTCAATATCGTGCTGACAGGGAAGCTCACACCACTCACTCATTTCAACCTCAACACCGGGGAATTTTTTATCGAGATAGTAGCCGAAAGATTCCTTGAGCACAAAGTTTCTGTCTGTCCAATAGCTGTGATAAGCGTAAGTACCGAGAACATCTCTGATATCTTCGTCAGCATAGAGCTTTTCGATGCACTCCATAGCGTGTTCGCCAACCTGACCGCTTTCAAGAACGCTGAGCTTTACGTCCATATTTCTCTCTTTGATTGCGAGAGCAAAAAGACGGATAACTTCAACTGCTTCGTCAATTTCGTAGTGACAGCCTTCCTGACCTACCCAACCGCCACCCCAGTCCCACTGAGGCTCATTGATGGGGCTGATATACTTTACGGGTACGCCCTTATCAATGAAATGTTGAGTAATATCAAGGAAATAGTCTACAAAATCCTGATAACATTCTTTTTTGAGATTAGACTGTGCAGGTTCAAAACCACCCGAAGCCTGACCTGATACACACATTGAATAGTGAGGTGAGTTAGCGAACATCACAACTGTGTCAACACAGCCGTAGCTGAGAACCATATCAAGTATATTCTGAGCTGCAGCATCTTTGCTCCAGTCATAAACCCACTCGCCTGTTGTTTCGTCTTTAACAAGGAAGCTTTCTGTAGCTCTTGAAGAGTTTTTATCAAGACGACCGTTGGGATTATCCTTTGAGCCGCCACCGATATTGTAGCGGTAAACATTAAGACCAAGTCCATCTTCGCTGAAAAGAAGTTTTGTCACCTCTTCTGCGCTTTCACATTCGCCGAGCTTTTGCGCCCACCAACAGCCTGAAGTACCCCAGCCTGTGATTTCCTGCTCCTGTGAAATTTTGTCGAAGCTGATCTTTGTATTGTCGGCAGTGATGCCGAACCAACCTGCAACAGTTACCATTACATAGATGAGTAATGTTGAATAATAGAAGTATTTCTGTAAAAATACAGTTTTGTTTTTGAACATAGATTTACCTCTTAATCAAGAACCGCTCTTTCAGCAGCATAGTTGATATCAACAGACTTCTTGAAGAGCATATAGTCGTACTGAGGTCTCCAAGCATCACCGCACTTAACATTTTTGAATGCATCCTCATCAGCTGCAACATTCATAACTGTTACACCCTTGAGTTCATTGTTCTCCTCATAAAGGGTATCCCAGAAAGCGTGGTGACCGATATAGGTAACACTTGCGGGAATGTAGATATAGGGTAATTCCTGATTATAGCTGATAGCATCTGAGCCGATATATTCAAGACCCTCGGGAAGTGAAAGGTAAACATCATATAAATTCTCAACTTCAACATACTGTGAAGAAAGTATATCTTCATTCACCTTATATGAATAGATGTTGTCGAGTGAAGGTGTGTTACTCCACTGATCCTTGGGCTCGTGAAGCTTGAAGAGTGCAAGAGTTTCAATTCTCTTGAGTCCCTCGGGAAGATAGATTCTTCTGAGGTTTGTGTAGTTCATTGAAAGCTCACCGAGAGTTTCAACTGTTGCGGGTACAACATAAGTCTGAATGTCTCTGATATATTCTTCTGTAGCATCTGCTCTGTAAGGCTCTGTCTCATAACCGAACTTGGTTCTTAAGTACTGGTCGTGGTTGGGAGGATAGCAGATAACTGTCTTCATATCCTTGCTGTAAAGTACACCGTCTATATCACAGTAGTTGGGGTTGTTTTCGTCAACCTCAATTCTCTGAAGTGCCCAGCAGGAATAGAATGACTTGCCGTCGATGCTGAGGACACCGGGACCGATGTTGATAACTTCAACAACACCGTCGCAGTTGAAAGCATATTCACGAACTGAAGTGATTGCCTTTGTCTCGTCTTTGACGAATGAGAAGTTTGAGTTTACATCAGGGTTTTCCTGATCGTATT
>JAZQZO010000125.1:0-1879 GCA_045634065.1 Acutalibacteraceae bacterium | reverse complement strand
TCTCGCATTCTTGAATGTCACAGCACCGCCAAGACCGATGTAAAGACCTAACTTGATGATTTCCTTTGCCATTTCTACAGAGCCTGAAAAACAGTGTACAACGCCCTTAGGACGAAGCTCTTTTAAAATGTTCAGAGTGTCCTCGTGAGCATCTCTGTCGTGAATGATAACAGGTAAGCCGAGTTTATTAGCAAGCTCAATCTGTTGTCTGAAGACTTCAATCTGTCTTTCTCTAGGGGAGAAATCATAGAAATAATCAAGTCCGATTTCACCAACAGCAACCACCTTTTCCTGGGAGTAGAGACTTGCAATCTTGGCAAGGTCCTCGTCAGAACAAGCATCAGCCTCGTGAGCGTGAACACCGATAGCTGCATAGAGATTCGGGAACTTTTCAGCAAGGGCGATAGTGGTGAGACTGGATTTCAAATCGCAGCCACAGTTAATGATATGTGAGACGCTGTCCTCAAAGAGAGAGGACAGAAGTTCATCTCTGTCCTCATTGAAACGCTCATCATCGTAGTGTGCGTGAGTGTCAAAAATATTCTTATACATTTATCTTACCTTTGAACCTGCAGGCACGCCGTCAACGAAAATAACCTTAACATCGTCTTCACTGCAGTCTGCCGCAAGAATCATACCCTGACTTTCAACACCGCAAAGAACTGCTGGCTTGAGGTTTGAAACAACGATAATGCTCTTGCCGATAAGATCTTCGGGCTTGTACCATTTAGCGATACCTGATGCTACAGTTCTGGGTGTGCCTGTACCGTCGTTGAGGGTGAGTTTGAGAAGTTTCTTTGCACGCTTCACAGGTTCGCAGTCTGTGATTGTTGCAACTCTCAGGTCAACCTTCATAAAGTCCTCGATGCCGATTTTAGCAACACCTTCGATTTCTTCGATAGTCTTTTCGTTTGCCTGAGCAGCTTTCTGCTGAGCCTCTATGTCAGCGAGCATCTTTTCAGCGTCAATTCTAGCGAAAAGGGGAGTAGCTGTGCCGACTTTACCGCCTGCCTTAAGTGCGCCGAAAGCTGAAAGTGAATCATAATCAGCGATATCACAGTTAATCTGTGAAAGAATAGCCTTTGATGTTTCGGGCATAAATGCTTCGAGAAGTACGCTGATGAATCTGATGCCCTCGAGAAGATTGTAGAGAACTGTACCGAGTCTTTCCTTATTGGCTTCGTCTTTAGCCAAAGCCCAGGGAGCAGTTTCGTCGATATATTTGTTGCAACGCTTAGCAAGGTTGATAACAGCTTCAACAGCGTCTGCCATATGGTATGAATCAATGTTCTTGTCAACCTTTGCAACAGTTTCAAGAGCGAATGCCTTGAGTTCATCGTCAAGTGCATCGGGAGCTGTGGGAGCCTTAATTTCACCGTCGAAGTACTTATTGGTCATAGCAACAGTACGGTTTACGAGATTACCTAAGGTATTGGCAAGGTCCGAATTATATCTCTCGATGATAGTTTCATATGAGATTGAGCCGTCGTTAGCGTGAGGCATTTCTGAAAGCAGATAATATCTTACAGCATCAACACCGATGAGTTTTGAAAGCTCATCAGCATAGATAACGTTGCCCTTTGACTTTGACATCTTATCTACACCGAAAAGAAGCCAGGGATGACCGTAAACCTGCTTGGGTAAAGGCTCACCGAGAGCCATAAGCATAATGGGCCAATAGATTGTGTGGAAACGAACAATGTCCTTACCGATGATATGCACGTCTGCAGGCCAGTACTTGTTGTAAAGTTCGCCACTGCCGTCGGGGTCGTAGCCGAGAGCTGTGATATAGTTTGAAAGTCCATCAATCCAAACGTAAACTACGTGCTTATCATCGAAGTCAACGGGGATACCCCACTTGAATGATGTTCTTGAGACG
>JAZQZO010000124.1:0-1548 GCA_045634065.1 Acutalibacteraceae bacterium | reverse complement strand
TATATAAATATTACGGTAAACGGTGTCACATATTCTGAAGAAAATTGGTTCTTCGACTATGATGCTACATTGGTTCATACGGCTGATGGCAAGAACTATATTTATTATGAACTTTTAAGAGAGAATGACTACAGAGAAATCGTTTGTTATGACCTTGAATCCGAAGCCAAAAAGGTCGGAAGCGTTGATGGTGGTCTTCGCACAATTTATCACGAAGGCGGTGAAGTTTTAATCACACAGGATGCTTTGACGAATCCTGAAAGATTTTATTTACAGCAAACAACACACCACCTTTCAACTGTTACGGGTTACAAGGCTTATTATGCAGGCAACAAAGGTGTGCCTGTAAGCGATGATAAAATGTTCACTTTTGATGAAGAAAAAATGATTACATTTACACTTTTACAGGGCATAGAATTGGACGTGTATGATATAAAGCAAAATAAGGTAACAGGAAAGAAAACCCTTCAACCGGGTGAGCAGGTGTTTTACTATGCAACCGATAACGAAAAATATGCTCTTTTGAAATGCTTCGACGATACAATCTGCCGTGTTGAGGGTGGATTTGACGAGGACGAGTATTACTATATGGTAAACGGTATTATATTGGAAGAATTGTTTGATGGCACATTATTTGCCGGATAAGGAGCAGATTATGAAAAAAAGATTACTTATACTTTCACTCTTGTTATGCGTTGTATTTTCTGCTTGTGGTAAAACAAATGTTAATAAGCCTGACGATTCACCCGATAATCCCGACACACAAACAAAAATAGATTATACAGCAAAATATGAAGAACCTCTTGCTGTCGTTTATGAACTTATAAAAAATATTGATGATAAAGTTGGTCCGGATGACGGTATGTTAGGTGTGTGGGATGCAACACTCGCTCTGGGAGATAAAGCTCTTGATGAAATCGGCTATACCTTTAAGGATTTAAACGGTGATGATGTCTCCGAACTTCTTATAGGTGCATTTAACAAAACAGATGCTTTTTGCAATAATGAAATTTATATGATTTATACTGTCGAAAATGACAAGCCTGAATTTCTTTTGGAAGGCAGAAGCCGCAGTATGTATTCATTAAAGGATGACGGAAAATTCTTCTATATGGGTTCAAGCGGTGCGGCATACAGTATGTTCGGAATATATAATATTTCGGAAAATAATGAAATTGTGTGCGAGGACTACTACTTTACATATCCTGATGACAATGATTATTCAAAAATTGAGCTGTACAATAACCAAACAGGTGAGTTTCAGAGAGAAAGTTCAGAAAAACTTGATATAGCTTACGATGACTTTTGGAAACTTCAGGAGGACTTTGCAAAAGATACTGCAAAAATAACAGCTAATTCTTTTGATAAATTTAGTCATTAAAATGAATTTTTAAACTGATAAGGCGGTGAGAAAATGGCGGGGAAAATCATAAGACCTGATTTTGCATCCATAAAAACAGAATATAAAGAGCTTGGAATTTATCTCAAAGAATTGCAGACAATCTCTATGTGTGAGGCAAATGCAAAATCGCAGGTGCGGCAAAAGAT
>JAZQZO010000123.1:0-15815 GCA_045634065.1 Acutalibacteraceae bacterium | reverse complement strand
TACCGTCGCTGCGAAATCGCTTCGCGATTTCGGCGGAGCCGCCGACCACTCGCATCAAACTTAAAATTCACACCAAACTTGAACTGACTTTATACCGTGGGCAGAAACTCCCCTCCAGAAGAATCTCCCCACGCAATTCCGAATTCATAATTCCGAATTTACTATCAGTCCCACTCACAGCCTGTTACTGTGTCCATATCAATTCCCTTGGTTTCATTAGTCTTGCGGATAAGTGCAAAGAGAGCAATGATGAATCCGGGAACAAGAAGTGCAAATGAAACTACACCTGTAACAGTATTGCCCAGTGTAGTGAGAAGAGGCAAGCTGACGATATATGAGATCGCAACACCTACTGCAGTAACAATAAACTGAGCTGACATTGTTGATGAACGAAGATTTGTAGGTGAAGATTCACCGATCATCATAATGATAACGTCGTTGGTTGAGTAGTAGCTACCGATGAATGCGCCACAGCAGAAACCTACGAGGTAAGGATTCCACGCCATTGATGCACCGACTGAGAAGAGTATAAAGAACACCAGACAGTCAAATGCTGTGGTAATAGCCGCCGCTTTTCTGCCCTTAGCGTCTGAGATAAAGCCCATAATTACCTGAGATACTGCACAGCCAACAGGGAACATAAACAGAGCTGTTGTAACATCACCTATGCTGACAGCTTCAAGGGCAGCTTCAAGATTTTCAAATAAGCCTTTGCCGAAGAAGTTTTCAGCATAGCCGTATGACATAATAACCTGATAGTTGATAGTACCGATGAAACCTAAATTAGCAATAGCAGATGTGATATAAAGCCACTTGAGCTGACGGTGCTTCATAGCAAACTTGAGAGCAGGAATAAGACCGCCCTGAGCGTTTTCGGTTTTCTTCTGCTGTTCTTCGAGTCTTCTTTCTTCGTCACTCATATTGAGATAACGAAGTCGTGAGTCTATAAAGGTATCAGGTTCTCTTACGAAGAGTAGAGCTATAAGGCTTGTGACAATACCAACAATAGCCGGGATAAGATATACGTTTCTCCACTGTGAAGCTTCTGCCATAAGAAGACGTCTTAAGAGAGGTACCAGCATAACTGCCATATTAGCGAAGAACTTGATTACAGAGTACACTCTTGCTCTTGTCTTTGTGGGCGAAGATTCCATTATGTAAACAACGTGCATATCGTGAGGTATGAAGAACTGAATCATACAAGCCCCGATGAAGTACATTACAAGATTGCCAGAAAGAAAGACAACAAACATCGCAAAGCTCATACCGAAAGTGTTGATGATAAGGAACTTCTTTCTGCCCCATTTATCGGCAAGAGGACGGTAGAGAAGTCCGAGGGCCTGGAAAGGCACAACAAGAATTGAAAGTATATCGAGAAGACCTACTGAGCTTTCGCCGAACTTTGAGAAAAGATCGTTGGCGATTTCGGTTTTCATAAGGGTACTTATCTGGGAAGCAATTTCATCTGTAGCATAGATAATGCAGATAATAAGCACAAGATAAGCGAAGTAGAAATTCTTCTTGGGGCGTGCTTTTTCTTTTTCCCATTTTCTGATTTCTTTTTCTCTTTTAGCCTGAATTTTCTTAAGTTTTTCAGGGGTAAGTGTTTTAGTTTTCATATTATCCTCTCCTAAAAAATAATACACTTTAATAGCAACTGTATCAATTATATAGCAATAGACTCTACGTGTCAACACTGGCGCCATAAAAAAAGAGCTATCAGAACCGATAGCTCAAATTTTATACCACTGTGAAAAGTGCCTTATAGACTCTGTCAAAAAGAGTAACTATGAATTCAAGAATTTCCCTGACGTGGTAGAAGATAAGTCCGCTTGAACCTGAGTTGCCGCTACCTGAACCGCCGCCATCATCCGAACCGGGATCATCACCTTCTTCACCGATCAGACCGTTGAGACTATAAGATGAAAGCCAGGATAAAAAACTATTTTTAGTTGTAAGAACAACTTTTGTGTTATAACCATTAACAGTAGACACCATATTGGGATAAAGTGATCCGTTCTGCATAATAAGGTCGTGGAGTACAGGGTCCCAGGCGTTATGTTCGGTATAACCTATCATCTTAATTCTGGTACCGTCATAATTAAGAAGACCGGTATCGTTACCGTAATTCATAGTAAACTGAGTCCAGCGGATTGAAGATTTGTCGTTGGTGATGCTGCAAAGATAATTCCAATTACTGCTCTGAGGTATAGGTTTGCCCCAGAAGCTGTCTTCCTTACAAGTGAAGAACCAAATCGGAGTATTGATAAGTGATCTCAAGTCTGAGTCGGCACTGGCCAAAAGATAAATAGAGGATGCAGGGAAAATAGCCGCAACATAGTTCGGGTACGCAGCTGCAAATGACATAGCCGCTTTACCGCCCATTGAGTAACCGCCTACATAAATTCGATTGGTATCAACATTATCTTTATTATCAGCAATAAACTTATCAACAAACTTTTTGATGTTACCGTTTTCACCTGTCCACGCCAGATCAACATTAAGTGTGGGATAACGCGGCACAAGAACGTAGGCACCTTTAGCACCCTTAATTTTTTCCTGATTTTCATCAGAAGCAAGGTAAACAACATCACTCTGCTTGATCTGGTCGCCTTTATAGTCACCCGAAAGCTGTCCGTGAAGCCAAAGGATAATGGGATATTTAGTTTTATCAGATGAACCTTTTACAGGAGAATAGTAATAATAGTCATACATATAATCGCCGACTTTATCTCCTGATATAAACTGCTTTCCGAGTGCATCCTTTCCTGCGAGATTTCCCACAGCCGAAGATGGCATAGCACAGCTAAGAAACAGCATCGTTATTATAAGTAAAAGAGAAAATATTTTCTTCATAACTAACCTCCGACATTATACATACTCAATTATACTACTTTTTGAGAATAAATCAATGTACAAATCATTAAAATTATTGTATTTAGATTTCACAATTCGAAAAAAGATTGATTATTGTTGCAAATTTACAGCTTTATGATATAATATACACAATAGATTCAAATTCGGAGGCAGTATTATGAAACTCACTAAAAAAATAGTCAGTCTTGTTCTCGCCGTAATTATTGCAGTATCCTGTGGTTCAGGTATTATCGCATCAGCGGCACAATACAATCATCTTCCCAAAATCTACGTTGACGGTATCGGCTCAAGAGCCGTATATATGGCAGACGACCCCGAGAAAAAGCCCGTGTTCTTTCCTATGAACAACGATCTTCTTATGGCAAACCTCAAAAACTTCAAAGAATATATTGAAGATTCAGCAAAAAATCTTGACCCCGATATTGTGTACAATCTCGCGTATAATCTTATGTGGGACACTTGCGGTATGGCAGCTCTTGACACTGACGGTATTACACCTAAGTTCAATTCTACCATCGACCCCTGTCCTCTTGATTACAGGGGAAACGGTGAATATCAGTTCAGCTACGACAGCCGTCTGAGTCCCCTTGATATTGCTGATCAACTTTATGAGTACATCGGTTGGGTACTAGAACATTCAGGCAGTGATAAAATTGAGCTTGTAGGATCAAGCTATGGTACGGCATCTCTTGTTGCCTGCCTCAAGAAGTATCCCGACGTTTTCAAACACCTTGACACAGTTCTTCTCTGTGTACCCACTATAGGCGGTATGGAATTTGTAGGTGAGTTATTCAGCGGTCAGATAAACACCGATGCTGCACTTCTCAAGGACTACCTCGGCAATATGGTAGGCAACGATGATCTTAGCTTATTGCTTTCAGTTCTTTATCAGACGGGTACTCTTGACTTTATTATCGAAGATGCTCTCGAGCCTGCAATCAAGGTAGTTCTTCTCAAGGCGGCAAAGGATATCGTTCATGATATCTTTGCTACATTCCCCTCAATGTGGTCATATGTACAGCACGACAATTTCTACAAATCTCTCGAATATCTTTACGGTGAAAACTACGCTGATCCCGACCACGAATATGCAGGTCTTATCAAAAGAGTAACCTGGTATCACGAAGAAGTTATGATGAAGACCGATGAAATCTTTAAGTCACTTGAAAATTCAAACATTCACACAGGCGTTCTCGTCAAATACGACAAGCCGCTTCTTCCCCTTACAGAAAAGGGCAACGTTATGAGTGACAATATAGTTACTGTTGAAGCTGCATCTTTCGGCGCAATCAGCAGTAAGTTCGGTGAAACTCTCCCTAAAGACTATCAGCAGAAGTTGCATACCGAATTTGATATGCTTTCACCTGATGGTTGCATTGACGCTTCAACAGGCGCTCTTCCTTTCACCACATGGTACATCAAAAACCTTGAACACGAAAACAGAACTGACGGTTATATGAAGCTTATGAACGCTGTTGCTTACAACAACCTTGACATCCATACAGACGAAAATTATCCTCAGTTCCTGGTTCTCGGTGAAGACGGTCAGTCACTTATTCCTCAGACTGAAACAGAACCCGAAAAGAAAATGACTTTCGTTGAGGAGTGCATCGCCCTTATCAAGCGTTTAATCGAAATCATCATCGAAAAGATCTCAGGCATCTTCACAAAATAAATTATATCAGGCTGTCTGTCAACTGCGATGGACAGCTGTTTTTTTATGCACTGCTCCCCTCCTCGGCAGAGTACCGATAAACTACCAACCACACCCCGGTTTTAACAGGTTGGGGATTTTGTTTTGAAAATAAACAATTTTCTCCCCGTATTGCTTTTTAGTTATAGACAAGGGCGCAAATATGTGATAGAATGTGGGTTATAGTTTTTATAGGCAGGATTCATTTGTTCAATTTTCCTGCTGTGAATTTCAATGAGGATATATTTCATATCCCTGAGGGCTGTAACCCTTATCTGAACGGAGACTTGAAAATGTACAGAATTACAGAAAAGAAAACTTTAAACCCAACGGTAGTGCAAATGAATATTGAAGCTCCCCTGGTTGCAAAAAAAGCCAAACCCGGTCAGTTCATCATTCTTCGTGTCGATGATGACAGCGAAAGAATCCCCCTCACCGTTGCAGGTACTGACAAAGAAAATGGCACTGTTAAAATCATTTTCCAGGTTGTCGGTGCTACCACAAAAAAGCTCAGCTTTAAAGAAGAGGGCGAATATATTGAAGATTTCGTTGGCCCCCTCGGTATGGCAACTGAGCTCGAGGGACTGAAAAAAGTCTGCATCATCGGTGGTGGCGTCGGCTGCGCTATTGCTATGCCCGTGGCTGAAACTCTCCACAATATGGGTGCTGAGGTCACAAGGATTATAGGCTTCAGAAATAAAGACCTGCTGATTCTCGAAGATGAATTCAGAAGCTTCTCCGATACTCTTCATATTATGACTGATGACGGTTCTTATGAAAGACAAGGCAATGTTACAGTCCCACTTAAAGAAATCCTCGAAAAAGGTGAGAAGTTCGATATGATTATCACAATCGGGCCTCTCATTATGATGAAATTCGTCACTGAAACCGCAAGACCCTTCGGTGTACCTGTAACTGTATCTATGAACCCGGTTATGATTGACGGTACAGGTATGTGCGGCGGTTGCAGACTCACCCTAAATGTTGATGGCAAAAAGGTGACAAAATTCGCCTGTGTCGACGGCCCCGACTTCAACGGTTATGAGGTTGACTTCGATGAAGCTATGTCCCGAAGCAGAATGTATGCCGACTTTGAGAGACACGCTTATGAAAGCACCTGCAACCTTTATAAAAAGGAGGTAAACTGATATGGCAAAGGCTAATATGTCTCTTCAGCGCAACCCTATGCCCTCTCAGCAAGCCTTGGTGCGCGCTCGCAATTTTGACGAGGTTGCTCTCGGCTACAGCGAAGAAACCGCAATAGATGAAGCTATGCGCTGTCTCGGTTGCAAGAATATGCCCTGTGTTGACGGTTGCCCCGTTAAAATTCATATTCCCGATTTTATTGCAGAAATCAAAAAAGGTGACTTCGAAAACGCCTATCAGATAATTTCAAAATCATCGTCACTACCTGCAGTCTGCGGCAGAGTCTGCCCTCAGGAAAGACAATGTGAATCCAAGTGCATCCGCGGCGTCAAGGGTGAATCCGTCGGCATCGGCAGACTTGAAAGATTCGTTGCGGACTGGCACAACACATTCTGCCTGGAGAATCCCACTCCCCCGCAATCAAACGGACACAAGGTGGCAGTTGTGGGTTCAGGCCCGTCAGGTCTTACTTGTGCAGGTGACCTTGCCAAAAAAGGTTATGATGTGACAGTTTTTGAAGCACTTCATATTCCGGGCGGCGTTCTTGTTTACGGTATTCCCGAGTTCCGTCTGCCAAAGGCGATTGTTGCAAAAGAAGTTGACACACTTAAGAAATTAGGTGTTAAGATAGAAACCAATGTTGTTATCGGTAAGACACTCACCATTGACGAAATTTTCGATATGGGCTTTGAAGCTGTATTTATCGGCTCAGGTGCTGGTCTGCCCAACTTTATGGGTATCCCCGGTGAAAGTCTCAAGGGTGTTTATTCGGCTAATGAATTTCTCACCCGAAGCAACCTTATGAAATCATATCGCCAAGACCCCACAACACCTATTATGAAAGGTGGCAAGGTGGCAGTTGTAGGCGGTGGCAACGTTGCTATGGACGCTGCAAGAACGGCACTTCGTCTCGGTGCAGAAAAAGTATATATCATATATCGCCGTTCAATGGTGGAGCTTCCTGCAAGACACGAAGAGGTTGAACACGCTATAGAAGAAGGCATCGAATTTTCACTTCTTTGCGCTCCCACAGAAATTCTCGGCTACAACAACCCTGACGATCCGAGAGACCCGAAAAACGGTTTTGTCAAAGGTATGAAACTTATCAGAATGGAGCTTCAGGAACCTGATGCAAAAGGTCGTCGCCGCCCTGTAGAGATAGAGGACAGCGAGTACGAAATCGAAATTGACACTGTAATTATGTCTATCGGCACATCACCCAATCCCCTTATCAAGTCAACAACTGACGGCCTTGAGGTAAACGCGAGAGGCGGTATTATCGTAAACGAAGACGGTCTCACCTCACGAAGCGGTGTTTACGCAGGCGGCGACGCCGTAACAGGTGCCGCTACGGTAATTTCCGCAATGGGTGCAGGTAAAACCGCAGCAAGCGCCATTGACGAATATTTAAACAAATAGTCCTGTGGCTTATATAGTGAAAGCTATATGAGCCTTTTTTCTTAACTTACAGTTTTTTGTACCCTGCCGTGATATCAAAAAAAGCGGTCTATTCGGCAGAGTACGGACATATGATTAAAATGTGACGGTGAACTATGGAAATAAGACTCACAACTCAAAACGACCTCGACGAGGTTATGGAGATTTACAGAAAAGCACGACTTTTTATGCGTGCTCATAACAACCCTACTCAGTGGCTCGGTGGCAAGCCCACAATAGAGCAAATTAAAGAAGACATTGAAAACAGGCATAGTTTCGTCTGCACACACCAAGGCAGAATCGCAGGGGTGCTGTGCTTTTTCATCGGAACCGACCCGACTTATGTGAAAATTGAAGAAGGCAACTGGCTGAGTGATGGCCCCTACGCCGTGGTACATCGCATAGCCTCAAGCGGTGAGTTTAAAGGTACGGGCACATTTATGATGGAGTGGGCGTTTGAGCAGTTTCACAATGTGAGAATCGACACCCACAAGGACAACTATGTAATGCAGAATATGCTCAGAAAATTAGGATACTCCTACTGTGGCATCATTCATCTCGAAAATGGCGATCCGAGAATGGCATATCAGAAAACCGCAAAAATCCAATAAAAATTTTATTGTAAAAAAGGCTTGATTTTTATACCCTACTCGTGTATAATAGCAAAGCAATAAAACATATGGAGAGTTGTCCGAGCTGGTCGAAGGAGCACGACTGGAAATCGTGTAAGTCGCTAAAACGGCTTCGAGGGTTCGAATCCCTTGCTCTCCGCCAAAGGAAAGCACTTGTTTAAAACAGGTGCTTTTTTCTTTTCAATGTAGTTATTGCAAAGGGATTCGAACAAGGAGGGAGCGAAGCGGAAGAAAACAGTCCGGTGGACTGTTTTCGCCGACGTGGCAACGAGCGAAGCGAGGCGATAGGCACGGCAGTGCCGGACTGAAATCCCTTGCTCTCCGCCAAAGAATAACCGTAATCTTGATACAAGGTTGCGGTTATTTTCTTTTTATGGTACAATAAAGAAAAAGGCGGTGATTGTATGTTAGTTGATGAACAAATCAAAAATGCAAGACATAATTTCATATTGGCGTCAGAAGAGTTTGGTTTTGAGTTTGTGAGTCCTTTTAATCTTACCGATGAAATAGAAGTGTTTGGGTATATTTCAAACTACGGGAGCAAGAACGGTGCTGTTATTGGTCTTACCGCTCCACCTGATTTTTTATTAGATAATAGAGTTACTGATTGGTGTAGAGAAGCGGATTGTTTTTATTCTTTCTTAAACATTGAATTGTTAACAGGAGAATATAATCGCTCATATTTCCGAGAAATGCTTCGGGATTTGGGTAAGTATTAAAATTATGGTCAGTCTTCAAAGGAAAGCACTTGTTTAAAACAGGTGCTTTTTTCTTTTCAATCTAGTTACTGCAAAGGGATTCGAACAAGGAGGGAGCGAAGCGGAAGAAAACAGTCCGGTGGACTGTTTTCGCCGACGTGGCAACGAGCGAAGCGAGGCGATAGGCACGGCAGTGCCGGACTGAAATCCCTTGCTCTCCGCCAAATCAAGTACCACTGTTGATACAATCGTATCAATGGTGGTATTGTTAATTTATTACCGTAAAGCCTTATGGCATAAGGGGTTATAAAAATAAGCGTTGCAGTATTGGTATGGTGTGTACCGGCTGCAACGCTGTTTTTGTGTGGTTGGGTATTGAATTGTGGTTTGTTATGGATAAGTAATCGTTAAATTATGGGGGTATCGTTAAAAGGTTGGCGTTTGGGTTTTCCTTTCTTTTTCTTCCCGGTCGACTTCTGTCTTGTTTAATATTTCGCCAACTGTAATTTCGGGATTTTTTGCCCATATTGTAAGTGACTTTTCAATTTTGCCGAAAAGTACATTAAGATCATATTCTGGTTACCGCTCACGGCGGTACTCAAAGATAAAATCAGTGCTGACCCTTCAAAAGCTTTGCAGCAAGAATTCTGCGGTTTGTCTTGAAGTGGAAATATTCTCTCTTCTCTGTTACAAAAATTTCTACGGGCTGTTCATAAGCTTCAAGCCTTGCACGGATTGTTGCTTCAACATCCTTAAGCTCAACACCGCTTTCAAGTACAACATAAAGATAAGGCACAAAGCAACCTTCGTGTTCTTTATCGGAAGTGATAACAAAGAAGCAGTCCTTGATTCCCTCAATATCAACAACCTTATTTTCCATAATTGTTGTATAAAGATATCCACCGCCAAAGCACTTGTTAAGACCTCTGCTGTACACAAAAAGCTCCCCCCTCTCATTCATACAACCGTAGTCACCTGTGTGCACCCATACCTTGCCGTCAGCGTGACGCTGCAAGGTCTTTGCTGTATCCTCGGCAGTACCATAGCCTATCATATTTGAAGGGCCTGATGTGCAGATTTCACCTACCTGACCGTAGTCAAGCTCGTTCTGTGTACCGGGCTCAAATACAGAAATTGTAGTGCCTCTCATAGGCACACCACCGCCGCAGTTTCTGAAATCCTGATTGGGATGAGGATTAGCAACAGTTGAGCCTGCCTCACTGAGTCCGTAGCACATTGAGAACACAGCCGGTGAGCCGTGCTTTCTGAGGTAAGCCTGTATGTTTTCAAGCCACTTATTATGTACGGGGTCAGCACCGCCACCAATAACGAAAAGATCGTTCATAGGATAATCTTCGGGAATTCTTTTGCTGTTCATAAGAATTTCTGCCATCATAGGAACGGCAATCATCTGATTGGGCTTACAGCGCATAAATTCAAGGTCAATATCATCAGCATCACAGAATGCACTGAGTATAAGATAATTGCCTGATGCAATATTATAAAGAAGAATTGAGTTTACAATAGCAACAAGTGCCGGTGGTAAAAGTGTATGAAGCACTCTAAGGGTAAAGCCTGTTCCACCGGGAATAACAAGCTGACCCAACACACCATTCATTGTACGTGCAGAGTGAAGAACCTGCTTCGAAGGACCTGTTGAGCCACTGGTATATGAGCAGTAAAGGGGTCTGTCGGGATTTTTAGCAGCTACAATTTCTTCTGTTACGCTCTCGCCCTTTGCGATGAATTCCGCCCAGGTCATACTACCCGTGGCACAGGCTGATCTTTCTGTATAAAGAGCGCTGATGCTCTTTTCAACGTAGTCGGGAATTTCTGATTTTTCAGCATAAGTGTAGGGTGAAACAAGCACAAGCCTTTCAAGGTCTGAGTTTTCATAAAATATCTTTTCTTCGCTTTCTGAAACGAAGTCAAAGCAAACAGCAACCTTTGCATTTGCATCAGCAATAGCAGCTGCCTTTTCTTCAGGCGCACCGTCATGACAAAGAATTGCCGCACCGATTTTTTCTGCAGCAAGAAGCACAAAGATAAATTCGGGGACTGCACGAAGGAAAACAACAATTCTGTCGTTTTCCTTTACGCCAAGAGCTACAAAACCCTTTGCTACCTTATCTGCCTGAACGAAAACTTCATTGAGAGTAAAGCGTCTGCCGTAATACTCAATAATTTCTTTATGAGGCTGACCGTTATGCTTAAGAATAAAATCTGTAAGGGTATCCTCTGACGGTACAAAATTTCTTAATGATTCGGGATAATACTGAAGCCAGGGCTTTTCTATCGAAGCTTTTCTTCTGATTTTTGACATAGTTATACACTCCTGTATTTTCGATGGGTTACTAATCCGCCGTTTATTGACATGCTTGTTTTTCAACAACCGTAAATCTTTCATCTGTAAGAATCCAATTGTTTATAGCAAACAGAGTTTTTTTATTTTATCACAACAAAAGTATTGATTCAATAAATCTCTTAATATTTTTTTATTTATTAACAAAAAGTGAACATTTCACAAGATTGTGTCATTATGTATTTTTGTATAAAAAGCACTTTTAATTTAAATTTCATTCACAGTAAATAATAGTTTTATATCCAATAAGATTTACTGCAACGTTCATCCATTTTGCGTTGCAGTAAAAAACTGCAGTGAAATTTGTATTATACATAGTAGTATCTTTCAAAACAATGCCGATACCCTTATGGTGTCGTGATATAGTGATGGTAACCGTTATTTTTATTGATATCAGTTTTAATTTTGTTTTAATAAATATAATTACAAAACTGATGCTTTTTTCTTATAATTGTGATATAATAAACCAAATCCTATAAGCAGGTGAATTTATGAAGTTAAAATCCTTATTAAAAAAGAAAACTATTCTTTCTGCCAAAGACATAAATATTCGTGACCCTTTTGTGCTGTATGAAAACGGAGTTTACTATATGTACGGCACAAGAGCCGCATTCTTCGGCAAAAAAACAGGTGGCTTTGATGTTTACACTTCCACCGACCTCGAAAACTGGAGCACACCAAAGGAATGCTTCAGCTCTATAAAACACCATCTCAATTATATGGTAAACTGGGCACCTGAGGTACACAAATATAAAGATAAATATTATATGTTTGCAACTTTCACAAGAAAGAGCAACAATCTTCGCGGTACCTTCGTGCTTAAAGCTGATAATCCACTCGGACCCTTTGAACCGCACAGTAACGGAGCTGTAACACCTGAAGAGTGGGAATGCCTTGACGGTACTTTATATATTAATCCGGATGGCAAACCCTACATAGTTTCCTGCCACGAACACACTCAGACTATTGACGGTACCATCTGCTATGCACCTCTTAGTGATGACCTGACTGAAATTACAGGTGAAGTTGTCACTATGTTCAAAGCTTCAGAACCTTATTGGGCAGATGAACAAAAAGGCAAAGAGCATCGCATAACAGACGGGCCCTTTATGTACCGAACAAAAAACGGCACCCTTCTGATGCTATGGTCAACCCATATAAAAAGGAAATACGCTGAGTGCCTTGTCAGATTCAAGGACAGGGATCTTAGTATGAATTTCGAACATCTGCTCCCCATTATAGACAACGACGGCGGCCACGGTATGATTTTCGAAGCCGAAAATAAGCTCATTCTTACCTATCATTCTCCTAATACCACGGGTTTTGAGCATCCTTGTTTTGTCGAAATTGAAGATACAGGTGATGAAATTATTCTCAGATAAATCTTTGCTCTTATTTAAAAGATATCACCTATAATGTTAGTACAACGAAAACAAGAAACAGGTGTTTTTTGTTTTCGTGAAGAATATTTCACTCCGTCAACTATTGCAAACTTAGCCTGTTTATGATATGCTAAAATCACCAAGTCAAAGGAGAAAAAATTATGGCAAAAGAAAAAAGCAAAAAAATGAAAAAGGTTTTACTCTCCCTCATTCTGACAATCATTATTATTGCAGTTACAATCACAGAACTGAACTATTTGGCAGTTCAAAAACTTATCAACCAAGGCAACTCATATGAAAAGGTACAGATTGAAAATCAGCTCGAGCCAGAAAAAGATGCCAACGGAAACTGGTGCTTCACAACTGACGGAGATTTTAAGATTATGCACCTGACTGATATTCATATCGGCGGCGGTTTTATGTCAAAAGACGTTGACGAAAAGGCTCTCAATGCCGTTGCGACTATGATAACAAAAGAAAAACCCGATCTTGTTATTGCAACAGGTGACATTGCATTCCCTGTTCCTTATGTGGCAGGTACATTCAATAATCGTAGCGGTGCAAAGGCATTCGCTAACCTTATGGAAAGTCTCGGTGTTTATTGGGATGTTACCTTCGGCAACCACGATGCTGAAGCCTACTCTTATTTTGGCAGAGAATCAATGGGCAAGTTTTATGAAAACGAAGAGTATAAATATTGCCTCTTTCAGTCAGGTGATGCAGATGTTGACGGTTACGGCAACCACACTATCGAAGTGAAAAATTCTGAAGGTGTTATCACTCAAGCAATAATTCTCATCGACTCTCAGGCCTACGTCAAAGATAACATCATCGAAAGCATCAAGGGTACATATGACAATATTCATCCCAATCAGGTTGAATGGTATGAAAAAGAAATCAAGCGTATGAACGCTGAAAATGAAAAGTTCGGCAAAGATGAAGTACCTGTAAAAAGCCTTGCTTTCTTCCATATCCCCCTTGTTGAGATGCTGGACGGCTGGAATGAATTTGCAGAAAACGGCTACAAAGATACCGAAAACACCAAATATATCGACGGTATTATGGGCGAAGGCGGCAAGGTAGTTTACTGCGGTCTGGGTGAAGATGATATGTTTGAAAAAATGCTTGAGCTCGGCTCCACAAAGGCAATGTTCAACGGTCACGACCACCTTAACAATACTACTTTTGATTATAAGGGTATTCAGTTCAGCTACGGCTACAGCATCGACTATTTTGCATATTCAGGTATCGATAAGCTGGGCTCACAGAGAGGCTGCACTATGATTACCTGCAAACCTGATACTACTTTTACAATTGATAAATACAATTACTATTCCGACAGATACGACCTCCCCGACTTCACACGCGAAGAAGTAACAATGCAGTTTGAAAATGTTACTTATCAAGCAATCACAGAATAAACTTTCTGTAAAAAATCAGAAAACAACGCACGAAAACCTCAGCAAAAAGAATTGGTTTATCATAACCCTGTTCTGCTTTATGGGTGGTATCTGACGCAATATGGAAAATATGTATTTCAACGCCTTTATCACCAACGAAATATAATCCGATGTTACAGCTATATTTGGCTTTATTACAACAGAAAACAAATTTAATATTGTACCAAAATGCAACGCCCTTTTCCCGGCGTTGCATTTTCTCTTAGAGGTCAGTCCGGTAAAAAAGCAACACTCTCTACCCCTAAAAAGAACTATGCAACACATAGCTCGCAAAGTGTTGTTGAGTTGTTTGTGCAATAATGTTATCTGTCAATATTTTCGACAAAGAAGCGGCAAATGTTTATGTTTTCTGTTGCAAATTATACAAACATATGCTATAATGAGAGTGCAAACTATGGAAAATATCCTAAATTTAAATACAAAGGAGAATTTTATGAAAAATTCAAAATTCAAGAAAAGGTTATCATTGTTAATGGCAATCATTATGATTTTTACAATGGCGCCCGCAACAATCATTACTCTGAGTGCAGATGATGATCTGCCGATGATGAAGCAATATGGAGCAGGCACAGTAGATTATCGAGCCTATTATGCAAGCATATACTCTGCCACGTTCCTTGATGTTATTGATTGGAATATTATTAATGCACCTGATACTGTAGCGTATTGGGATTCATCTGCCAATAATGACAAAAGCGTTATAACCTATTTGAAACTTAATGAAGATCAAACATTGTTAGCCGGAGCAGACAGACACGATTTGTATATAGCCGGTAATGGCGGTGTAGCTTCAAATCCTATATCAAAATATATTTTCTATGATTTTTCTGTTCTTGAAGAAGTAAATGGTTGTGAAAATTTTGACACATCAAATGCTACCACATTTTATGGAATGTTTTATGATTGTCCTAAACTCAGAACTATCAACGGTATTAATTGGGATACAAGCAATGTTACTGATATGAGCTATATGTTCAGAAATTGTGAAAGTATTGATTTTCTTGACTTGAGTAGTTTTAATACAGGCAAAGTAACAAATATGGATAGTATGTTTTATCGTTGTATTAAGCTTGAACACATATATATAGGTGAGGGCTGGACAGTTGAACATGTTACAAGGGCTAATTCTATGTTTAACTGTTGTTATGCAATAGTAGGCGGTAAAGAAAAATATGACGCCGATTACCAATATTTCCCTCCCGGAAAAGAGTATGCAAAACCTAAGGATGATGGCGGTTTCCTTACCAAGGTATATAACGTATACTATGTTTACACAGGCGATATTCCTGAAAATGCCGATAAACTTCCCGAAAGGAAAGTATACGAGGCTGGCACAACAGTAACACTCGAAGCTAAATCATCTGATGTTGACGGTTATGTTTTCGTTGGCTGGAGTTGTGATGATGTTATAATAGGCGAAGACGGCACGTTTACAATGCCTGATAAAGATGTCGTTCTCAAAGGTAATTGGAGCGAAATTTGTTATAACGTAACATATGCATATGAGGGTGACACCCCTACAAACGCTCCAAGTGCACCCGACTCTATGACTTACAGTAGCGGATCGACCGTTACAGTGGAAATGGAGCCCACCGTACCCGGTTATATCTTCTCAGGTTGGTCAACAGATGATGTTAACAATATTGACAACGGACAATTCATCATTTATAACGATGTTCACTTTGTTGGTTCTTTCAAAAAATATATTGAGGATGTAATTATAAATAACGGTGATATCATCATTGACAAAGGTACCACAATTCCTCTTGATGTAGAAGTTGCACCGGATAACAATATCGAAAAAGAAGTTACATACACTTCAAGCAATGATGAGGTTGTAACAGTTGACGAAAACGGCAACATCACTGCTATCGGTGAGGGTACTGCTACTATTACAGTCTCTTCAAAGGATGACCCGACAAAGTACGATACAATTACTGTTACTGTTAAGAAGCCTCATATTTCAGTTGAAGACATCATTGCTGATGAAAAGTTCGAGCTTGAAATCGGTGACACAGATAAAATCACTGTTACCGTTACTCCCGATAATGCTACTAATAAAGAAGTTACATACACTTCAAGCAACGATAAGGTTGTAACAGTTGACGAAAACGGCAACATCACCGCT
>JAZQZO010000122.1:0-5309 GCA_045634065.1 Acutalibacteraceae bacterium | reverse complement strand
ATTAGATATTTACTGATATATAATAACATACAAGAAATATATTTACAATCAAATGCTACAAAATTCAAAATTTGTTTTTAAAAATTTGTTATATCAATATTATATTAAAAAATATAGGAAGTTTGCAGTTAATCTGCTTGATTCATATTCCGACCCATATTTTCTAAGCCAACGGTATGAATTTATGGGCCTGACCGAAATAACACTGCCTGTATCATATGGGTAACGGTCAAAGGGTAAAAAGGGAAACCGCTTTGCCTTCCGTGATTGAAAAGGAGAATGAATTATGAAAAAACTTCTCGCACTCTCACTTGCACTGATTATGGTGCTTTGTTTTGCTGCCTGTGGCGGTGGTGAAACACCAGATGCTCCCGCAAATCCCGTAATCCGTATGTCAACCACCACATCCGTTAATGACTCAGGACTTCTGCCTTATCTTCTTCCTGTTTTTGAAGAGGCAACAGGTTGCACAGTTGAAGTTCAGTCAGCAGGTACAGGTGCCGCTATCCAGAAAGCTGTTGACGGAAATGCTGATCTCATCCTCGTTCATTCAAAGGCAAGCGAAGAGACCTTCGTCAATGACGGCTACGGCGTGGAAAGAATTCCTTTTATGTATAACTATTTCGTAGTTGTAGGTCCTACAGCTGACCCTGCTGGTATAAAGGACAGTGCAAATGCAGCTGAAGCCTTCGGCAAAATCGCTGATGCAAAGGCAAACTTTATCTCACGCGGTGACGACAGCGGTACTCACAAGGCAGAGCTTAAAATCTGGGGTGAAAACGTTCCCGATGCGGAAACAAATCCCTGGTACATAAATGCAGGTCAGGGTATGGGCGCCTGCCTTACTATGGCAAGCGAAAAGGGTGCATACTGCCTTACAGATAAGGCTACATTCCTTTCAAACAAAGCTGATCTCGACCTTGAAATCATCCTCGCTGAAGGCGACGATATGATGAACACATATTCAGTTATCGAATGTAATCCTGAAAAGCTTGAGGGCATCAATACAGAAGGTGCAAAGGCTCTCATCGAATGGCTCACAGGTGACGAAGCTTCAGCTCTTATCGCCAAGTACGGTGAAGAACAGTATGGCGAAGCACTCTTCTATCTTATTGAAGAATAATTTTGGACAGAATTACAGAAGCTCTTGAAATGCTTATGTCAATGGACAGAGAAATTTTGCAGATAATCGGTGTTACACTGCGTATGTCATTTTTCTCAACAACTGTTTCCTGTCTTATCGGTATGCCTCTGGGCGTACTTATGACAAGCACAAGCTTCAAGGGTAAACGGACAATCAAAAAAATAATAAATACTTTAATGGGCTTGCCACCGGTTGTGGCAGGCCTGGTTGTCTATCTACTGTTCACTAAATATGGTATATTCGGCTCATTGGGTATGCTTTTCACCGTTGAGATAATGGTGGTTGCTCAGTGCCTTCTTATAATCCCTGTTGTGATAAGTCTTACATCGGGTGTATGCTCTGTAAACGGAAAAAGTCTTCTTGAAACAGCAAAGGGGCTTTCTTTCGGCAAGATTAAAACTATGAGACTTTTTCTTTCCCAAAACAGAATTGCACTCGCTTCCGTTATGCTCACCGCTTTCGGCAGGTCAATTGCCGAGGTAGGTGCCGTGAGCATTGTCGGCGGTAACATTCAGTGGAAAACAAGAGTTATGACAACAGCGATTATGCTTGAAACAAATAAAGGTAATTTTGAGTTTGCCCTCGCCTTGGGTATAGTTCTTCTCATAATATCCTTTGTCGTAAACATTCTTGCTTCACTTCTTTTAAAGGAGGATGAGCAATGATAAAAATTAACGTACTTAAAAAGATTTACGGCGGCAGAACAGTACTTGATATTCCAAATCTTGAAATCAATAAAGGTGAATGTGTCATTCTCACAGGTCATAACGGCAGTGGCAAAAGTACCCTTTTAAGAATACTTGCAGGTACGGAAAATAAAACTGCAGGCGATGTGCTTACAGATGGACATATTTACTATCTTCCTCAGCAAAGTCTGCCCTTCAACAAAAGTGTTAAAAATAACATACTCTATTGTCTTGATGGTAAGAGAAAAGAAAAAAACGAGCTTTGTGAAAAAATTCTTAATGCATTCAATCTGAAGCATTTGGTAAATAAAAATGCCAAAACTCTTTCCGGCGGAGAATGTCAGCGTCTTGCCTTGGCGAGAGTATTTTGCAAAAAAGGCGATATTATTTTACTTGACGAGCCGACAAGTGCAGCTGACAGCAAGGGCAGACAGCTGATAAACGAGCTTATCAGTGAGTACTGCGAAAAAACAGGCTGTACCCTTGTTATGACTACACACACGGGCGAATACCCTAATTTAAATAATCTTCGCATTATTGAGCTTTGCGACGGAAAAATAAAAGCTGATACAAAGGAGGCAAACGGTTATGATGCTTAACGTTGTGTCTGTGGAAGATGCAGTCAAAATAACTAAGACCGAATTTTCTTCTTATGAAATCGGCACTGAAAAGCTGAATATTTCCGATTGTCTGGGCAGAGTCCTTGCGCAGGATATTGTATCGACGGAAAATATCCCTCCCTTTGACAGAAGTACTGTTGACGGTTATGCAGTTTTGTCATCTGATACCTTCGGAGCCGGTGAGAGTATACCTTCAATGCTTTCTCTTACAGGTGAAATCCTGATGG
Organism: Acutalibacteraceae bacterium; assembly: GCA_045634065.1. Classification (GTDB taxonomy): domain Bacteria; phylum Bacillota; class Clostridia; order Oscillospirales; family Acutalibacteraceae; genus UBA6857. Next base: position 2,632 of record JAZQZO010000122.1, on the reverse strand, counting down.
GAGAAGAAGCAAGGGATGTTGTTTCAAGTGGTGAATGTATTAAAATTTCAACAGGCGGTATGCTCCCAAAAGGTGCTGATAGTGTTGTGATGGTCGAACACACCGAGCAGATGATTGACGGCACCTGCCTTATTTTTAAAGCAGTGAGTCCCTATCAGAATGTAACCAAAAAAGGTGACGATGTAAAAAACGGTCAGACAGTTATAAATAAAGGCACCCGTATAACCTCAAAGCATATAGGTATTCTTTGTGCTCTTGGCATAACTGAGGTCGAATGTGTAAGAAAGCTTAAGGTCGGCATTATTTCAAGCGGTGACGAAATTGTGCACGTTGAAGAAAGTGTCCCCCTTGGTAAAATCCGAGACATAAACAGTCATTTTTTAGCTTCTCTTATGAAAGAAAACGGATACGAAGCTATCGAATACGGAATAGTCAAGGATGATTTTGACGAGCTTTATAACACTTTGCAGAAAGCTGTAGACGAATGTGATGCCGTACTGATTTCGGGCGGCTCATCGGCAGGCAGTAAGGATATGACAGCAGCTGTTATTGATAAGAACGGAACTGTGTTTTTTCACGGTATTGCCGTTAAGCCGGGTAAACCTACAATTTTCGGCAGGGTGAATGAAAAAGCCGTTTTCGGCCTGCCCGGGCATCCTGCGGCGGCTTACTTAATAGCGAAAACTGTTGTAATAAATCTGCTTGATTTTTGCACAAAAAAAGAAAAAAAAGAACTTACCGTTACCGCTGAAATAACCGAAAGTATATCCTCAAATCACGGAAGAGAAGAGCTTATTCCTGTTATATTCGAAAGCGGAAAGGCACATCCTCTTTTCTTCAAAAGCGGACTTGTTTCCCTTCTATCCTCGGCTGACGGATTTGTTATTATTCCACGCAATAAGGAAGGCCTTTTCAAGGACGAAAAGGTTACAGTACACTTATTTTAAGGTGATAAATTTATGAAGCACAATTATCTTGACAATATACCTTTAGAGCAGGCAAAAGAAAAATTCTTCAGTCTCGTAAAAAAGGAATTTAATCATAAAACAGAAGAAATACCCACAACAGAAGCTGTGGGCAGAGTACTGTCAGATGCAGTTTATGCAAAGATCTGCTGTCCTCATTACAATGCTTCTGCTATGGACGGTATTGCCGTAAAGGCTAAAGATACCTATTCTGCAAGTGAAAACAATCCTGTAACACTCACGCCCGATATGTACACAGTTGTTGATACGGGCGATGCAATTCCTGATGACAGGGATGGTGTCATTATGGTTGAGGAGCTTTCCTTTGAAGAGGACAGAAAGGTTAAAATTATAGCCTCGGTACATCCCTTTCAGAATATCAGACAAATTGGCGAGGACATCTGTATGGGAGATATGATTGCCTCCTCTTTTACAGAAATTACACCTTCACTTTGCGGTGCTATGCTTGCTGGTGGTATCACAAAGGCTTCGGTTATAAAAAAGCCGACTGTTGCAATTATACCTACAGGTGATGAGATTATCTCGCCTACTGATAATCCCGAAAAAGGACAGATTATCGAATTCAATTCCTCCATTTTTTCAGGTATGCTTAAAGAATGGGGTGCAGATACTGTAATTTATCCCATTATTCCCGACAAAAAGGATTTGCTAAAAGTTACAGTTAAAGATGCATCCGAAAAATACGATGCTGTTCTCGTCCTTGCCGGCTCATCTGCAGGACGTGACGATTATACCTGCGATATTATAAAAGAGCTTGGTCAGGTTTGTGTTCACGGTATAGCAATAAAGCCCGGTAAGCCTGCCGTTCTCGGTAAAATCGGAAGCACTCCCATTGTGGGACTTCCCGGTTATCCCGTTTCTGCAATAGTTGTTATGAGGGAAATCGTTAAAGATCTGATGACTTTCCTTTCGCATAAGACAATAAAGAGCGAAGAAAAAATTACTGCCGTTTTAGGCAAGCGTATAATTTCTTCACTGAAATACCGTGAATATGTCCGTGTTACCCTTGGCAAAATAGGTGATACTTATATTGCTGTACCTCTGCCGAGAGGTGCAGGTATCGTTACGAGTTTTACCAAGGCTGACGGAATTATTGTTGTACCTCAGAACTCTGAGGGTGTAGAGCAAGGCGAAGCTGTTGAGGTAATTCTTGTTAACGCTAACAAGGATATCTGTAATTCTATAATTGTAACGGGCAGCCACGACCCGATAATCGATGAAATAAACGACCTTCTGAGAATCAAAGCCTATCCTTATTCGGTATCATCCTCTCATGTGGGAAGTATGGGCGCGCTCAATGCCGTAAAGCTGGGGCAAGCTCACCTTGGCGGCACGCATCTTCTTGATACGGAAACCGGCAGATACAATGAAAGCTATATCGAAAAATATATTGATTTAAAAGATGCAACTCTCATAAAAGGTATCGGAAGAATACAAGGCATTATGGTAAAAAAAGGAAATCCGAAAAATATAAGATCATTCTCTGATATTGTGGGACACAGGTATGCTAACCGTCAGCTCGGTTCAGGTACAAGAATTCTTTTTGACTATCTTTTAAAAATCAACGGTATTGACAAAAACGAAATTGACGGATACAGAAACGAGGAATTCACTCACACCGCTGTTGCCGCACAGATTGCAGGCGG
>JAZQZO010000121.1:0-2885 GCA_045634065.1 Acutalibacteraceae bacterium | reverse complement strand
GAATCATAACCATCATCCCAGCCATCATCATAGCCACTGTCGTAGTCTTCGCCTTCGTATTCGTCCTTTGCATCATCCCAGCCGTCTTCGTAACCATCCCAATAACCTTCATTATATGCTTCATCGCTCTCATAATTATTGTCGGTTGTCGGTACAGTTGTCACAGTTGACTGATTTGTTGTTGGCATCGTGGTAGTCTGATCCGAAGGAGCTGTTGTCGGTCCCATTGTAGGTGCTGTTGTGTAATCGCCGTAATCTACCGCAGCCGCTGAAACAGAGCCAGAAAGAATAGCTGCTACAAGCATTATACTTGCGATGAGTGTAAGTTTTTTGTTTTTCATTGCAATTCTCCTTTAACTATATACAGCAAATCTTTCAATTTAATTTACGCGTAAGTGATAGTGTACTCTTCTGTTATTTTTGCGTCACAACCGGTAGAGAACTTAATCGGTCCGACATCCCCTGTGAAATAGGCGTAAATCGGAATGTCAATTTTTATAGATGTTGCTCTGAGATTATCGTCAAATGAAGCCGCTACTAAAGTTTCAGGATACGAGATTTCAGCATCGATAATTTTTAAAGGGACAAGATCGAGTGTTGCAGGATTTATAGTGTCAATTACCGAAGAATTATATGGTGGATTTTCTAATGTTGTGCCATCGAAAGTTGAGCTTTCTGCTGCGAGGGAAATTGTGAGAGCGGTTACCATCGCCTGACCTTCATCTGAGGAAAAACGCAATGAATTATCTGCCACAGCATCGTTAGTCAGTTCTGCGTTTCTGCCGAGAGGCTGAATGACATCAGTTATTTTTCTGCCCTCTGCATCCTTGCCGTTGAGGAATATGTAGGTTTCAGTTGTTGTGCCGGTAATATTTTCGGCAATTGGATCGATTATCGACTGAACAACTTTTGGAGTATCTTTGACTTCAATATTGACTGTTCGGGTCTTTTTTATAATTACAAGACCCTTGTAAATTTTAAGGTCATTAACGGCCTTGTTGTAGTAGCTTTCTACAGAATCATCCAAGTACGGCACAGCAAAATGTTCACCACAAACAGGGCAGTCGCCTTCGAAATAAGCAAACAATCTTGCTATATACCAGTGGAAAGTATCCTTAATTTTTTCAAAGAAGTTTTTATCCCCTTCATTACCATAATCGTAAACCTCTATAAGACCCATAAATTGGTTTTCTTCATAGATGTTTTTTGCACTTACAGGTACTGATGAAATAGAAAAAATTATTACCAATGACAGTACCATAGCGACTATTTTTCTGATTGTTTTTTTCATAATTTTCCTCCTATGAAATATAATATTTGTCAGCAAAATAATATGCTTTTAATAAAAAAAGAGCGTCACAGCCTATAGAAAGCAAATTTCCTGCTTTCCATCAGCCGTAACGCACAAAAATATAAGCCAAATAACCCCGCTACTTCAGCGAAGATAATAATAAAAAGCGCGTCCCGGCAAACGGAACGCACCGAAAAACACACTCCTTTTTGCCGCGACACAAAATTATTGAATATCTACATTTCTGAGAGTGTCAAGAACAAAGGAATACACTTTTACCAAAAGCATTCCTCAGAAATATGCATATATTCAATTTTACGTCGCAGAATTATTTTATCACAAACCTCCTAAAATATCAACACAAAATAATAAATATAGAAGAAAAAAAAGACAGTTGTATATAAATGAATATTGTATATGTAACCATCAATTTTAAAGTCAACTTTCACCTGACACCAAAATATACATTACTATCCCCACTAATTTTAGGAGTGATACAATGTTTCAGCTAATCCAACTCATCCTGCAAAACCTCACCTTTTTCGCCTTACACCTGAAGAATCTAACCTCTTTTCCGAAGCCGCTATCAGCACAGCGAGAGCGAGAGTTACTACAAAAGATAAAGCAAAATGGTGATCTTGACGCACGAAACGAGCTCATCGAGCACAATCTCAGGCTCGTATCTCACATCATAAAAAAGTACTACTCAAACTATGATGAGCAGGAGGACTTAATTTCCATCGGTACTATCGGTCTCATCAAAGCAATCGACAGCTTCGATATTGACAAAGGCATCAGGCTTGCCACCTACGCCGCAAGGTGCGTGGAAAATGCTATTCTATCACTGAGTCGCACGAATATGGTTATGATATCACTTTAAGATTTGAGTCTGTATTCAGCGGCAAACTTCAGCATTTTGTACCTGTTATAACTTTTAGCATCAATTATGACAAGATAAACCAAAACGAATTTATAAAGCACTACCCCACTCATGATATACTGACTTGTACTGCGGACAAGCTCAGATGATATCGATTAATCAATGGCTATTTGCAAAAAGGTATTGCAGATATGATTAGTGTTTATAGGAGTACATATATCCACTATGAAAATACAGAGCAAAAGTTATATGATATCAATTACTTACAAAAGATAGCTAGCATCTATAATATTGATATCACTTGTTTACTCGATGATTATATGATGTTCATATATAAAGGATAAGCTAAGCTAAGCAAATCAAAGCACTCATAAAATCTTTAGGATTAACACAGGATGTACTAGCTGATTTGTTTAACACTTCTAAAAGCAATATCAAACACTGGGAACACGAAAGATGTTTTATGCAATATGATAATTTTGTCAAGATTAAAGCTTTCTATAAATATTTAAAGAACCTCTGCAACTTATCGCCAAACGTATATTATAAATGATCCGCCATATTTATATTGCTTGTTAATATGATTACCTAATTTTTGCACTAAAAGCATAAACAAAATAAATATACCTATAAACTATTGCAAATAATAATTAATTGTACTATAATATAGTTGATAAAATTATTAAAGGATTTTTTTCAAATGAATTTTTATAC
>JAZQZO010000120.1:0-1822 GCA_045634065.1 Acutalibacteraceae bacterium | reverse complement strand
TGGCTACGACCCGACTTCTTCAGGATAGAATTCAAGAAGAACAAGATTACCAGCCTCAAGACTTGCACAGAGATTTTTAAGCTGTCTTTTGTACTCTGCCGTCCCGGGAGTTACACCCTTGTTTTTAGGAATAAATGTTGTGGTACCCTGAGCATTATAGTAGTTCAGAAGACTTATTAGTTCAGAAGTCGGCTTAAGGTCACGCACACATTTTGCATCAGGCTGTGTTGAAACGATATCAAGTATGCCTTCTTTCTGCAAGCAAACTGTGTTGGCAAAACCTATGCAGGAACCATTCCACGGGAAAAGATTACCGTCATCATATTTTATAAATACCATTGAGCCGATTACTGCAGGAATAGTAAAGGGACTGATACCGCCAATCATACAAACACTTGAAACAAGTCGCATATGATTTTCTTTTGTCAGATAATAACGGTCACCGTCAAAATCAAAATATTCTGTTGAATTAGTGAAAGAATAAACCTCTTCGGGTTGAAGAGCAACAGTCGTTGATACAGCGTAAAGATTGTAAATACCCGGTTCACCGTCAATGGCTTTTGCGTTAAACCATTCTTCGCTGTAAGACTCATAATCATTAAAATAGTTATATATTATTTTCTGTTCGGTTTCTTTTATTTCCCAACCGATTATAGCTTCATTACCAACAATATATCCGTGTAATTCATTATAGAAGTCTACATATTTATTAGCAGTTTTAACATATTCGTGATTATCATAGTCATAATACTCGGTATAGGCTCTACTGTCCACTTTTACCGAACCATCAGGTAAATGATATACAAGCAGATATTCATCTTCAGGCATATCTGAAGAAACAGATATAACCTTAAAGCCGTAACCGGTAATATTTGAGTCAGTAGTAAGAGTAATCTTAAAACTGTTTCCGGGAATTAATATTGTTCTACCCGCAAGATAATCATCTTGATAATTGCCGCAAAGATTACCATCGCCGTCAAAGATTGAAATATAGTCACCCGTTTTATAAAACTGAGCCTGATCAATTACATCTTCAAAGGTTATGTCCTCTCCTTCTTCAAAGAAGATATCATAATCCTGACCGCGTTCTACATAGGTTTTTTCATCAAAGGTTATCCAGAGATAATCCGCCTCTTCAGGATGTACATATTCCCATTCCTGATAGAAATTATTTGCATAATTATGTTCACTTTCAGGCAGAAGAATATCTTCAGCCACAGCAGGCAAAATTGCTGTATAAGCAAGAAGTATAGTGATGAGAATAACACTTAAAAGTTTTTTCGCTGTTTTCATTTTATTATCCTCCTTTTACCAATGATAGTCACCGCAATAGCAGTATTTGTTATCAGGTTTGAAAAGCTTCCAGAAGAATACCTTTATTTTGAAGAAGAACATTTTAAATACATCATCTTCTTCGTGGCAGTCACAGTCGCAATCGTAATAAATACTTTCAGTCAAATCGCAGTCAACACAATATCTTTCTTCGTCTTCGTACCACCAGCGGTGACCTCTTGACTCAATTACTCTTGTATATGTCTCAGTGTTACCACAAGGACAAGAGAATGACTCTTCGCCGTTTTCAGTGCAAGTTGCAATGGTAATTGTTTCAGGAACGTAAATATGTTGATGATTTTCACCATTTATATCTCCAAGAGTTGCAAAAGGTATATTGTGATCATTTGCGTATTTTTCAGCGGTTGAACCACTATAACCAATAATCAACGAATAATAACCTAAATATACTATTTAACATTCCGGCTTGAGTATTACAAGGTTATCACAGTTAAAAGAATTACTACCAATTTTATCAATAATTTTATGT
>JAZQZO010000119.1:0-5166 GCA_045634065.1 Acutalibacteraceae bacterium | reverse complement strand
ATGATCACTCGTTTCGACGGTCATAAGGTATTCCCCGTAAACATCGAAAGCCTTGTTGCACGTCATAAGGAAGTTATCAACTGTTCAGCTGTTGGTGTTGCAGATATGGATCGTACACAGGGTCACTACCCCGTTGTATTTGTTGAATTTGCAGATTACGTAGACAACAAAGAAGAATTCTGCAAGAAACTTTTCAAAGAGTGTAATGCTCTTCTTGAAGAACGCGGCAGACCCGTTGCTGTTGTTGCAATTGACAAGATTCCTCTTACAGGCTCAGGTAAAAACGATTTCCGTACTCTTGAAAAAGAGAACGAGCACTTCGATTACAAGGCTTGGAACAAGTCAATCGGTGTTGAATAATCAAAGATTTATCCCTACCTCAGAACGAGGTAGGGATTTTTGTTATCTGTTGCTTTTTCTTATATTTATTTCACTCAGGAAGGTTGCCGAGAGAATCATTACTGCACCGACAACACTTAGTAACGTCATTTTTTCTTTGAGAAAAACGGCCGAAAGAATAACCGCAACTATAGGGTCAATATAACTCATAATTGCAATAGTCTGAGCCTGCAGATTTTTCATAGAACCAAAGTATGCCGTATATGCAATGCCGGTATGTACTACACTGACAACAGCCAGCATTATAAGGCTCGCTTTATCGAAACTGACCTGAGCAACATCAACCGTAGCAATACAGTAAGGCAGTACGACAACCGCTGCACCGGAAAGCTGAACGATAGTTTTATCATAAGCAGGTACACTACTCAGACTTTTATTCATCAGTATAACCGAAGAATAAAATACAGCCGCCAATACGCCGAGAATAACACCTTTCATTTCCTGAACATTGCCTATCCCCGTTTCTGTTACACCTGAGACAAAAACCATACCCGACAGAGCTGTGATACTGCAACATATCTTCTTGACAGTGAGTTTTTCTTTATATACAAAAGAACTTATCACTATGACAAATATGGGTGCCATATAATAGCACAGAGTTGCCGTTGCAACTGTGGTATATCGGTAAGCCTCAAAAAGAAGTATCCAGTTTATGCCTATTGCTCCACCTGACAGACACAGCAGAAGAAGCTTTTCTTTCACAGCAGAAACCGAAAACTTCTTTTTTGTCACCAGGCAGAAAGCCACAAGAAACACAGCTCCTACTGCACCTCTTATAAAGGCTATTACACTCGACGGCATATCTATATTTCTGACGAAAAGTCCGATAGTACCAAAAACAACCATAGCCGAAGCCAGGCTCATTTTTGACGAAAAATTGTCTTTATTCATTTCAACTACCTAACAGTCAGGGGACGCATAAACGTCCCCCTAAATTTATTTATTTTTTAAATCTGATAATATTGAATGACAGTGCCTTAAGGTTAGCTACAACATTTTTGCCGTCTTCTACAGGCAAGTCATTAGCGTGCATTCTGACTGTTTCACTGTCAAAGGTGTTTTCCTGAAGCACATTATAGCCATCCATTGATTCAAAGGACACTGCCTTATAGCCCTCGAATCCGAGAAGTGAGATGTCAAGCTGAACGTCTTCTTCCATTGAGCGGTTAACAACAAAGAGAGCAACCTCTTCATTTTCTTCATCATATGATGCTACTGACTCAAGATAAGGTACATCTGTGAAATCTTTACAGTCATATTTAGGGCAGTCAATAATAGGTTTAAGGGCATTACCTCTTGCGTACTTTGACATAGCAGCAAAAGGATAGAAAATAGTCTGACGGAAAGCACCGCCGCCTGTTTTTGTGAAGATAGGTGCAATAACATTTACAAGCTGTGCAAGACAGGCAATCTTCACTCTGTCAGCGTGACGAAGAAGTGTAATGAGCATACAAGCCACAACGAGAGCATCTTCAAAGTTATAAATATCTTCGAGCTGATTAGGTGCAATTGACCATCTTTCAACAGGCGCACCGTTTGAATGGTACCATACATTCCACTCGTCAAACGAAAGGTTAATTTGCTTCTTGGTACGCTTCTTAGCCTTAACATAGTCACAGATGCAAATAACGCTGTAGATAAAATCATCGAGGTCAAGGTTTTTAGCAAGGAATGATGCTGTATCCTGTCTGTGGTTATCATAGTACTGGTGAAGTGAAACATAGTCTACATTATCATATGCGATTTCGAGAGTCTTCTGCTCCCACTCACCAAAGGTATTCATATATCTGCTTGAGCTACCGCAAAGCACAGTTTCGATTGAGCCGTCAACCCATTTCATCATCTTTGCAGCTTCATTAGCTGTTCTGCCGTATTCTTCTGCTGTTTTAGCGCACATCTGCCAAGGTCCGTCCATTTCGTTGCCGAGACACCAAAGATTTACATTCCAGGGGTCTTTGAAGCCGTGAGCGATACGCATATCAGAATATTTTGAGCCACTCTTATGGTTGCAGTATTCAACTAAAGCTCGAGCCTCATCAGGGCCTCTTGTACCAAGGTTAACAGCCATCATAGGTGCAGTCTTGGCTTTCTTACACCACTGCATAAACTCATTGGTGCCGAATTTATTAGGCTCGGTAACCCCCCAGGCAAGTTCAAGTCTTTGTGGTCTGAGCTCAACAGGACCGACACCGTCTTCCCAGTTATAACCTGAAACGAAGTTTCCACCCGGATAGCGCACGATGGGCACATCGAGTTCGTTTATCATCTTTATTACGTCCATACGAAGACCGTTTTCGTCTGCCATAGGATGACCGGGTTCATAGATACCGCCATAAACAGCTCTGCCGAGATGCTCGATAAATGAACCGAAAACTCTTCTGTCGATTTCGCCTATTTTAAGTTCACCTGCAAGGGTAATTTTAGCTTTCATATTATGTTCTCCTTAATCTTAAGACTGATTTAAGTTTAGCATAAACAAAAGACCTTGTAAATAGTAACCCGAAAACTTTTACCTTTATATTGTAATAAGTTTTCAACTTTGATATAATAGCCTAAGTATATAAGGACGGTGCATATCTATGTTTAACTTTTTTGCTGAGACAAACGCAAGACAAGGCGACTTTTTCTATATTTCAGGCTCTGACTATAACCATATCAGAAATGTTCTTCGTATGAAAACAGGTGAAGAGTTTCTCGTTTCCTGTGATGGTGTCAGCAGTCTTTGCAGACTTGACGGCTTCGAGGGTGACTCTGCCGTGGCTGAAATCATAGAAGAAAACTATCAGAGTACCGACCTGCCCATTAAGATATATCTCTTTCAGGGACTCCCCAAAAGCGACAAAATGGAGCTGATTATACAAAAAGCCGTTGAACTTGGTGTTCACGCTATTATCCCCACTGAAATGAGCAGATGCGTGGTAAAGCTCGACGACAAAAAGAAAAAGAGCAAGACTCAGCGCTGGCAGACAATAGCCGAAAGTGCAGCCAAACAGAGCAAGCGAAGCGCCGTACCGACAATCTATGATACTATGAGCTATAAAGAAGCTCTCAATATGGCTAAAGACCTTGATATTTTAATGGTACCCTATGAGTGCGAAAACGGTATGGAAGAAACAAAAAAAGTCCTGAGCCAGATTAAAGAAGGCTCAAGTGTCGGTATCATTATCGGGCCTGAGGGCGGATTTGAAGAAAGCGAAGTTGAAAAGGCAACAGCTATAGGTGGTGAGAGTATCTCTCTTGGCAAACGAATTCTTCGCACGGAAACGGCTGCAATTACGGCTGTGAGTATGGTTATGCTTTACAGCGAGATGAATCTTGGTGGTGAAACAGAATGAAAGATTTACCAATTGCATATAAAAACAGAATGAAGGAGCTTTTAGGAGAGGATTTCTCAAGCTATGAAGAAGCTCTCTCACAGTCTCCTGTCAAAGGTTTTCGCGTCAACACAGACAAAATAAGTCTCGAGGATTTTGAGAAAATAAACATCTTCGGTAGCGAGAAGATTCCTTATGTAAAAAATGGCTTTTATCTCGACTTTGAAAAAGCAGGCAACCACCCCTATCACCACGCCGGTATGATCTATATTCAAGAGCCCGGAGCTATGGCTCCTGCCGAATGTATTGACATCAACCCCAACTGGAAAATTCTCGATATGTGCGCTGCCCCGGGAGGTAAAAGCTCACAGCTTAAGAATAAATTAGGTGAAAATGGTATTCTTGTGTCAAATGAGATAGTGTCTTCGCGCTGTAAGATTCTCACGGGCAACTTCGAGCGTTTGGGTCTTCGAAACGCTATAACAACCTGTATGGACACAGGCAAGCTCGCAAGGCTTTACCCCAACACCTTTGACCTCATTATGGTTGATGCGCCTTGTTCGGGCGAAGGAATGTTCCGCAAGGAAGATATGGCAATTGACGAGTGGAGTGAAGAAAATGTAAAGATGTGCGCCAAGCGCCAGGCTGAGATTCTCGACAATGCCGCACTCTGTCTGAAAGACGGCGGTTATATTATCTATGCCACCTGCACCTTCTCACTCGAAGAAAATGAAATGACAGTTGATGCTTTTCTTACCCGTCACGACGATTTCGAGCTTGTCAGTGTGAAAAAAGAGGTTGAAGATGCAACTTCAGACGGCATTTCTTTCGATGGTTGCAAAACCGAAAATATAAACTTTGCACGCAGATTCTACCCACACAAATCTAAAGGCGAGGGTCAGTTTATGGCTGTGCTTCACAGCAAATATGAGTCCTCTTCCTCGTACCCTGCCGCAAAGGTTAGTCAGGATAAGATTGACAAGACAGTATATGATTTTCTCGGCAGTGTGCTGACAGACTATGACAAAAACCACGTACTGATGTATAACGGTAACCCTGTTTATTTCACATCTGATTTTCCTGTTAATAAAGGTACTGCTTTCGCCTGTGGTGTGACTATCGGTGAAATCAGAAAAAATTATATTCAGCCACACCATCAATTTTTTATGGCAATGGGTGATAAATTCATCAGAAAGATTGAACTTGACCCTGACAGCGATGAGATGAAGAAATATCTCCACGGAGAGGAAATTGATGTGGACTGTGACAACGGCTGGGCTGTGATTACTACTAACGGATGCAGTGTTGGTGGAGTTAAGGTTGTGTCAGGCAGAGCGAAGAATCATTATCCCAAGGGATTGAGATTAAAGTAAAATAATTAGCGCGTTTTGGTTACTTTTGGGCGCCAGCAAAAGTATCGCCCCGCGGCGAGCGATAAATAAAAATGCACCTA
>JAZQZO010000118.1:0-2169 GCA_045634065.1 Acutalibacteraceae bacterium | reverse complement strand
CCTTTATCTTTTGCACGCTGTAACAGGTCGCCCCTTCTCAGAAGCTGATATTCAAAATCTCTTTTTTGCCACTGCTTGCCGTAGCTTTCATTGGGCAGGGCAGGGTGCAGAAAAATCTCCGTGACACCGTTGATACAGTTATCGCCTGCATCAAGATAATACTTTTTCAAAGTTTCAGAATCCTTGATTTTCTCCATAGACCAAGGATTCGACACAAGGTCATCGCGAAGCTTAATGCTTCTCTTTTCGGCAGAGTGTACTATCATCTGCTGTAGCTTCACTATGGGCGAAGGTATCTTCATACCGGTCTGTCTTTCGAGGAAGCCTACAGTTTTCGGGAATCTGAATGGCAAATTATGCTCTTTGCAGAAATCTAAAGCATCAAGATAAAATTTTCTGCCGTTGATACCGTAAACGGTACCGCAGTGGCTGTCTGCGTGGTCAACCTTTGCACTCTTATCTGCGATGTATCGGTACTGTGCTTCAAGCTCGGCTCTTACATCTTTTCGTTTTGCCTTGAATGTAAGATTTTTACTCTGGAGCCAGAGGTAGTCTTTACCGAGGGACTCTGCACCTGTAAGAGGTGGGTAACGGTAGGCTTCTTCATCGGAGTTTAAGGTTATATGTACACCGACAGGGAAATCGATATCCTTTGCAAAAGATACCGCATCTGTCGCCTCTGCCGCAACAGACATAAGTGATGTCGAGGTAATAAGTTTATTGTTGAGCAGGTCTTTTATTGCCTCATTCTGCTCTTTGTTAAGACCGAAATCATCGGCATTTATAATCAGATATTTAGCCATTTTCCTTGTCATCCTTGGGGAATTTGAGGAAGAATGTGATAACGGAAGCAACTATCATTGCAGCAGCGGGGAAAAGGCAGAGAAGCACTCTTGCCGCCATTGCAGGGTTATCACCGGGCTCGTCACCGCTTACAAAGCCGAAAAGCTCTGACGCAAGATAAAAAGCGAGTGAGGTGTAAAGACCGTTGAGCCTGTTCATAACACCCATAAGGCTGTTAATAATACCCTCTCTCTTGATGCCATGCTTACGATAGTCGTCATCGACAATTTTTGCACCGATACAGTCCATAGTTGTAAGACAAGCCGCAACACCTACACCGACAACAGCAGCAATAGCAATTGTGGGCACAAGTGAATTGACAAAGAAAAGAGGAATAAATGCAGTTGCCATAATAATGAAGCCTGTTCTCCAGATCTTCATAATCTCAACCTTCTGAAGTACCTTTGACCATATAACTATGCCGATAACAGCTACACCTAAGACTATACCGAGCATAACAGTTGTCATACTTCCGCCAAGGCCGAGGGTGTACTTGACAAAGAAAGGAATAGCCTGAGAAATGAGTGAGAATGCGGCTGAATAGAATGCACCTGCAAGACCGAAAATCCAGAAATGGGGATTTGTTATGAGAGCCTTGATACTGCTGAAAAGCTGAGGCTTTTCGAGCTCTTCGTAGTTTGTATCTTCCTTACATCCGAAGAAGCAGTACATCATAACCGCAAGGGCAAGAACACCGTAGATAAGTGATGTGAGCTGATAACCGATAGCTTCAGTAATCATAGGAGTAAGTGCGATACTGATAGCCATTGCGAAAAGCTGACATATCTGACGGATGCCGTTAGTTTTTGCTCTGTCAGCATCCTTCTTGAAAAGCTCAACAAAGAGTGAGCCGTAGTTGGCGTTTACAAGTGAGTCGAGAGTACCCGTGAGTATATACATCAGAAGCATATAGATAAAGAGCATACCTTTTTCACTTTGGATGAATGAGGGTACGTTATAAAACAGAATGAAGAACAGAACAAGCAGGGGAGTGCCGATTAAAAGCCAGGGTCTGCGTCTGCCCCATTTGGTGTGGGTACGGTCTGAAAGAAAGCCGTAAACAGGATTGTCGATTGCATCCACAAAGGTATAGATGAAAAGAACAAGTGAATACTTCTTCATATCAAGTCCGAGCATATCGACATAAAAGATAGCGGCAAAAGATTTGAACATATTGATGGGGATTGATGTTCCGAACATAGCAAAGCCGTATCGGAAGGGTGATGTTTTCTTCGTGAGTGTGTTTGTTGGTGCCATTGTTTTCTCTCCTTTTATTTAAAGTATATGGGATTTGATATCGCACAAACCCTCTTGAGCTTACCAAAA
>JAZQZO010000117.1:0-2514 GCA_045634065.1 Acutalibacteraceae bacterium | reverse complement strand
ATAATCTGCTGAAGAAGTCTTACCGCTTCAGCAACGCCTTTTAAGATTGCTGCAAAAACGATACCGACAACAAAGCAAAGTGACATATAAACGAATCCCAGCTCATCGGAAAGAGATTCAAGAACAAATCCTGCAATTGCTGCAACTACTATTACAGAAATAGCTAATGCATTAAGTAATATAGCTACACCGTTTCTGCCTGACTTACCGACACCGTTTGAAGCTTTAATAAGAGCGTTATACTCTTCATCTGTTACAACGATAGGAGTCGTTTTGCCGTTCTCTTTTTTTGCAACAAGGCCCCAAGAACGAAGGTCTGCCTCTTTTTTCTTGTAATATTCTTCAGACTGTATTTTCTGAAGCTCTTGAATTTTAGCTTGAACTTGATCTAACATTATATATCTTCCTTTCAGAGGTAATATAAACAAAAGTTACATATAGATAGATTACCACAAAATTGAAAAATGTTCAATAGGTTAAGCTAAAAACTACTGTGACGGATTTATAAACTTTTTGTGACAGTTATACTATATATTATTACTTAATTATTTTTCAAGATTGGTACTTATGGGTGCCGAGTATCTTACAACTAATAAAATTTGCCGTAAGTGAGATGTGAAATTGTAGTGGTGGCGGCGTCACCGTTTACGGTGCGAGGGTGCTGAGCACCCTCGGAAATCGCTGCGCGATTTTACGCCGCCTCGCTTTCCCTCTACCGCAGACTAAAATCAAAGTCGTACAGATTTTCTCTGTACGACTTAATTGCTTATCATAAGTGATAGAGGTTGTCGTTTTCATATTCGGGTTCACTGGTAAGATGAATACCGAGTTTTCTGAATATAGCACGGTCAACACTTGACGGGATAACTGAAATATGAGCTTCGCAATCCTTGAGCATAGGCAGACAAGCAAGAACTTTGGCTGCATTTTCATCTGTTGCAGCGCTTACGGAAAGAGCAACGAGAACCTCATCAATGTGAAGTCTCGGATTCTTTGAACCCAGGTAATTGACTTTGAGATTCTGCACCGGCTCAATAAGGCTTGAAGGCAGAAGCAGAAGTTTATCGTCAAGGCCGGCAAGTGCTTTGAGCGCATTTAGCACACAGGCTGAAGCACATCCTAAAAGCTCCTTGGTTTTGCCGATGACAATTCTGCCATCGTGAAGCTCAATGGCGGCAGCAGGAGCGCCTGTTTCTTTTTCTATATCATTTGCTGCTTTGATAATTTCTCTGTCTTTAACGGTGATGCCTGCTTTATTCATAAGAAGCAGAATCTTTTCTGTCTCTTTTGTAGTATCGGCACCGTGACGGGCATCACAAAGAGCATTATAATATCTTCTGATAATTTCTTGGTTGGCTGCATTACGGACAATGTCCTGATCTGTTATACAGTTGCCTGCCATATTTACACCCATATCTGTTGGGGATTTATAGGGTGATGAGCCGTAAATGCGAGTGAAAATAGCATTCAGCACAGGGAAAATTTCGATGTCACGATTGTAGTTGACAGTTGGCTGACCGTATGCTTCCAGATGGAAGGGGTCAATCATATTCATATCGTTGAGGTCGGCAGTTGCTGCTTCATAAGCAAGGTTGACTGGGTGGTTGAGAGGCAGATTCCAGATGGGGAATGTCTCAAACTTTGCATAACCTGCTTCAATTCCCTTAAGATGTTCGTGATAAAGCTGTGAAAGACAGACAGCCATTTTACCGCTGCCGGGACCGGGTGCAGTAACGACAACTATTTTTCTTTCGGTTTCTACATATTCATTTTTGCCGTATCCGTCGTCTGAAACAATGAGGGGTACATTTGAGGGATAGCCTGCGATTTTATAGTGAGTGAAAACCTTGATGCCGAGTTTAAGCAGATTTTCTTTGAAATTATCTGCAGCACCCTGGCCGTCATACTGAGTGATAACAACCGATCCTACATAAAGACCAACGCTTCTGAAAAGATCAATAAGACGAAGAACTTCTTTGTCGTAGGAGATGTTGAGGTCACGGCGAAGCTTCTTTTCTTCGATAGCCTTAGCACTTACGGCGATGACAATTTCTGCCTCTTCTTTAAGTTGAAGAAGCATCTTGAGCTTACTGTCAGGTTCAAATCCGGGCAGTACTCTTGCGGCGTGATGGTCATCGAAGAGCTTGCCGCCGAATTCAAGATAGAGTTTGCCGCCGAACTGAGACAGACGGTTTCTGATCTGTTCTGACTGTGTTGTGATGTATTGATTATTGTCAAATCCAATCTTTTTCATTTTAAATACACCCCTTGGAAAAACTACAAATACTAATATAACATAAATCGATAAAATTTTCAATAATAAAACTGTACATTCTTATAGATATTATTGTATAATATTTGCACAATAAGGTTTTGGATGTGATATTTATGAAAGATAAATACAGTAAGCTTTATGCTCAGGCTGACCGAATTATCGGTGACAAGACACCTCTAAAAAAGGATTGCGGTCTTATATGTGGAGGTGAGTGCTGTAAGGGTGACGATGAAACGGGT
>JAZQZO010000116.1:0-5108 GCA_045634065.1 Acutalibacteraceae bacterium | reverse complement strand
AACTCTTGATTACGATATTTCACAAGAACGTGACTTTAGTTATAAGAATCTTTCATTAGAACAAACAATAAAGCACCTTGCTGTTTTTGTTTCCCGCCTTTGGCAGATTCACGTTTTTTCCGAAGGCAACACCAGAACAACAGCAGTTTTCTTCATAAAATATCTTCGCACACTCGGCTTTGATGTTACCAATGATATTTTTGCTGAAAATGCATGGTATTTCCGCAACGCCCTCGTCAGAGCAAATTACACCAACCTGCAGAAGGGTGTTCACGAAACCACAGAATATCTTGAAGCTTTTTTAAGAAATCTTCTCCTCGGAGAAAGCAATGAATTGAAAAACAGATATTTGCATATCAATTGCACTTTAGAAACTCCAAAGTGCCAAGAAAACCACAAAAATGTCACTTTGGATGTCACTTTGGACGAATCTATTGTGCTTGAACTTATAAAAGCCGATCCGCAAATAACACAGGAAAAAATTGCAGCATCAATAAACAAATCTTCCCGAACTGTTAAACGTACTATTGATTCATTAAAATTAAAAGGAATCATCTCACGAGAAGGCGGAAAACGCTTCGGTTATTGGAAAGTAAATATGTAAAACAGATAAACCTCCTTGGCTGTACTATGTACAATCAAGGAGGCTTTGTTGTGTAATATATATGCCTTAATAGTATAGGGGCGACACCTCTGCATCGCCCTTTGTATTATGCCATTATTGTTTTCAAGTCTTCAGATCTGCCTTCTTTAAAACTTTTATACTCAGATTTTAATGATGAAAGTTTATTAGTATATTTCATAAATTCTGCTATAGACAATTCTTTTTCACACCACATCGCTGCCAAAAATATATCCATATTATTAC
This sequence comes from Acutalibacteraceae bacterium, assembly GCA_045634065.1. Taxonomy (GTDB): domain Bacteria; phylum Bacillota; class Clostridia; order Oscillospirales; family Acutalibacteraceae; genus UBA6857. The sequence goes on along the minus strand of JAZQZO010000116.1, from coordinate 4,240 downwards.
AATTTTTTACAAAGTCTTCAGATGACTGAGCTACTCCGAATATAACCATATAAAGCGGATCATATTTACGTATTTCTACTCTGCCGTTTTTCTCGAACTCCTCAACTTCTTTAACACCCTTACGGAGAATATATAAACAAATATCAAGGGCTGAAAATCCTTTTTCAATAAGTTCAATTTTTGTCATTTTAAATTACCTCTACTTTCTTTGTATTTTTATTGATTTGTATCATTCCTGCTAAGTTAGTAATTACCTGATTTCTTCTGTCAGGGAATACTTCGTCATATATGTTCATTGTTGTCTGTACATCTGCATGACCCATGAGTTCCTGAATTGCCTTGAAGTCCTGAGACTTTTCAAAGAGTCTGGTGCAAAAAGTATGTCTGAAACTGTGAGCTGTGAAATGTGTAAGCAACACCGGATTTTCAACTGATTTATCTTCAGAAACCTGTTTGTTTTGTTCTTTAACTATTCTTGCAATTGCCTTGTTCACACTAGAGAACATCATAACTTTCTTGTCTCTGTTCATAAACACAAATCCGGAGTATCCGTCTACAACGCTTTTACACTTGCCATTTAGTTTTTGCTCAGCTTTTATTCGAAGCAGAGCCTCTTTAACCTCAGGTAGCATCGGAATATTTCTGGTACCCTTTTCTGTTTTCGGAGTAGAAATTCTATGCTTACATTTACCATCTTCCTGAGGTCTGTAACTGATAGAATGATTGATGCTTATATTGTTATTTTTAAAGTCCAGATCTGAAAATGTAAGACCTAATGCTTCACCGATTCGACAGCCCGTACCAATGAGAACAATAAAGAGATCAAGCCAATGTGAATATGTATCTGAGTTTTCTACAAAATCAAAGAATGCTTCCTGCTCTTCCTTGGAAAGGGTATGCACCTTTTTATTGCCACTATCATTGTTTTCCTTTAGCTCCTTCATGACATCTTGAGAAGGATTATCTCTTATGGCATGATCCTTGACTGCGAGATTGAACATTGGATGAATTATATTCTGAATTATCTCAACAGTCCTTACAGTGAGACCGACATCATGTATCAGATAGTTATAAAAGCAAAGAATATCGCTATATTTAACTTCAGAAATTCTTATATTACCAAACTCCGGTTTTATATATTTGTTATAATTGTATATATATCCATTTCGGGTTGAATCCTTCAATTTTCTTTTGGAAGCGATAAATTTCTTCCAAAGGTCATCTACCGTCATATTTGCATCTGAAATACCATCTCGCCTGTCTGCTTCAATCTGCATTTTCAGTTCTCTCAATGATGGGCACCTTTTCTTACCCTGCGGTATGGGATCAGTTGGAGTAAGTTTCCAACTGTACACGCTTTTTCTTTTTCCATTAGCATCAGTATATCTGTATTCGTATCTGCCATCTTCTCGCTGAGACTCGCCTTTATGAAGCTTTCTGCCTTTAGAGTCTTTGTCACTTCTTCGAGTAACATTATTAATTGTTTTGTTCATATCAAAGTCCTTTCTATTAATTTTTTTGTCTTTTATCTGTACCGCCCCAAGCCAGGACGGCACAGATTTTTTATTTTAAATCACATTGACTCTATCAATATACTGTTCGAATTTCACTCTTTTTATCTGAGCATGTGTACCCTTCCACATAACGTAGTCGGCGTTTTTATTTTCATTTATCATATTTCTGATACGACCTTCACCGATATTGAAATAGGCTGCTGCCTCTTCAATTGAAAGAGTGTACTTTTCCCAAATAGGTACTACAATTGCCATTTGATTTAACCTCCTTTAATTGTTTTATCCTTCTCGCTTAAAAGTTATGTATGTGATCTGTAGGTTCTTCGTTATTTCTGAGATATTCCTCACATTCTTCTTTGAATGGGAGGAAACTTTCCCATACGCTAGCAAAAGCATTGAACTTATGAGCCACAAGAGTGAGGTACATATCGTAATAAGCAACATCCATATCATCTTCATCCGCTATTTTGCCGACAGCTTCGAGTGCCTCGTAGCCTTTCTGAATTTCATGGCTGACAACTTTAAGACCTACATTTATGTCGTTGAGTTCATCAACAACATACTTGGAGTAGTGATATGTACATAAGAACTCACTGTTGTCCAGCATATCTTTGATAAACGCCTTAAGTTTTCTGTCGATTTCACCGAGAAGATAATCGGTGTCATGCTCTGTAACGGTTTTAACTTCCATAAACTCGTCCATCGTGATTGTTTCGATCTTTCTTTTGAATATCTCTTTCATTGTTGTATTTCCTTCTTTCTTATTTGAGTTGTTGGTTGTTTTAGTTGACTTTTTCATTGATTTAAAATCCTTTCATTTTTAGTTTTTTATTATGGGAACGATATAGGTTATAACTCCAAGCGTGGTTCCTATATCTGTAGTATGTAATTTTAGATAGTTGAATAACTTGATATTTTATACAGCCACTTACCATTTCGAGATGTTTAATTGTCAAGGTGCTGTTTGTTTTCATCTAACTTTTGTTGATGTACTTATATTATCCACATCGGCGTACCGGCTTTGTTACTTTCGTTGAGATTTTTAAAAAAAGTCCTTTTATTTAAGAACAAAGGAAACTGACAACATATTTATAAACAATAAAAAGTCCCTTGCACCGCAAAGGACTTTTTATGGATTTAGTTAGTATTTTTTACCGAGAGCAACGTCTGCTTTCTTTTGATATTCGAGTGAAAGTTTTTTATATTTCTCTTTTTCTTCGGGCGTTAAATCTTCTTTTTCTGAAATGACTATTGAATCATCAGAAAGCTTTTGGTAAAAGTCATAAAGTTTTTCTGTATCCCAACCCTCTTGAAAAAATTTTTCTTCCACTTTCTCAGTATATAGAACTTCATACTTAAATGCAATTTCCGCTTTCGAATAACGCTGCAATCGTTCAATAGCCAGCCAAAAATCTGCATCAGTAAATACTTCAAACATATTACAGCTTAATTCCTCAGGAATTAAAGCATCCGCAATATTATCTACCGATACCTTATAAAGATCATCCATCGGCTTTTCGAAATCTCCGTCATTGTTCAAATCAGAAACAACAAGAGCTACCAAAAATTCAGTATATCGACGTCTATTATCATATGTTATCTCAACATTTTTGAAAATCTTTTCATATATTTTATCCGCTAATTCTTTAACTTTTGTTAAATCCTTGGACATATACGCATAAGAAGAAAAATTTGAAATGAGACAAAACTCTTCGTAAGAATCTGTTTCAATATCAGATGATAATGCATCTATTATGTCTTTTTCATAAGATATTGCACGTTCATAATCAAGTTCATCATCAAAATCAAATCTGATTGGTTCATAAATTTCTTCATTATAAAACGAAGAAAAATCGAATGTATAATCTTCAATCGGATTTTGACCTATAATTTCAGAAACTGTACCGAATTTATTTATTTCTATTGATTTAAACCATTTCTTAATTTCATCATTAGCAGAATGATTGTTTATCAGCGAAATCAAATGATTTAAAGTTTTTTCACAAAGTTTCATAGCATCATGGTGTTCTTGTTTCCCCCTTTCAAATAAAGAAACTTTTGATAAATTAGAAAAAACTATTGAGAGAATCATCAACGCTTTTATTTTTACTATTTCATCTGTTTCGCTCTTTTCAACAGATTTATTTAAGATTTCAACAACTCGACTTGATTTTTCTCTTTGCAAAACTGACACAGCTGTTCCGTTAGTTTTTACCATGCTAAAAATTAGCGTTACCATATATTCCAAAGAATAATTATCATTAAAATTGCAATTTTCAAATACGGTTATTATACGCTCGCATAAATAAGAACAAATTGATCTTTTTTGACTATTTTTAGAAACATACTTTACTTCTTCTTTAAATTCATTCTTGAATTCAAGTTCCATGAACTGATCAATAAGTTCAATTTTAAAACAGGAAATATTAAACTCAGCATCAATAACATCCTTGAGTACGTCATTCATATAAATTGAATCGTCTTCATTAATCAAGCCGAGCTCTATCAGTTCATTCAGAGCTTCCATTCTTCCTGGCTTTTTTATTTTGTCAATTTGTACAAAAGATTCTGCCAGGTTTTTTCGTTTCAGAACTAAAACAGAAAATGTTCTGACAAAATACAACATCTCAATTTGACTTTCTGATAAATTATGAAATTTAAAAAGTTCTTTCATGGCAACAACAATATTCTTTTTTACTCTTATATCGTCTTTTGCTACAAGAACC
>JAZQZO010000115.1:0-1915 GCA_045634065.1 Acutalibacteraceae bacterium | reverse complement strand
GGCTTTTTCAACCATAGGAAGGATTTTTTGTTTTCTTTCTTCATCAATAAATATTGAATGAATTGGAAGACCGGCTTCTATTGCCTCAACCGTCAACTTCACTCCTTCTGCAATGAAGCATCCTTCCCGATCGCGCGACTTTTTATCCTGCAATGATGCAGCCCACTTTACCATAGGGTTGTTTCTACTGGTAATAATATCATTATTTAATTTCATAGTAATCAACTCCTTTGCTGATATTAAAAATAACCCGGTTTGCCTTTTAATTGGAAAACCGGGTCAATCTTATTAAAGAGCTGCCTTTGCCTTTTCGCAGATTGCAGCGAATGCGTCCTTATCGTGAACTGCGATCTCTGCAAGCATCTTACGGTTGAGATCGATACCAGCAACCTTAAGACCGTGCATAAGTGTAGAATAGTTCATGCCACAAACCTTAGCCTGAGCAGAAATTCTTGTGATCCAGAGAGAACGGAAATCTCTCTTCTTGAGCTTACGACCAACGTAAGCATAGTTACCGCTCTTGAGAACGGCCTGTTTAGCCATCTTAAAGTGCTTGGACTTGGATCCCCAATAACCCTTAGCGGCCTTGAGAATGCTCTTTCTTCTTTTGCGCGTCATCATAGCGCCCTTAACTCTTGCCATATTATATCATCCTCCAAATTTCTGTTGTGTGCCTTATTACTTCTGAATAAGGGTTCTGTAAGTGGGTGCAAAGCTCTCGCTAAGAATAGCGCCCTTACGAAGGCCTCTCTTACGCTTTGCGGTCTTGAGACCGAGCTTATGACGGTGGTTGTTGTGAGACATCTTTACTTTTCCGCTACCTGTAAGAGAGAATCTCTTAGCAGACGCCTTATGTGTCTTAATCTTTCCCATGGTTTATACTCCTTTTCTGTCGGGGATTACCCCATAAATTAACTGAATTATTTTTTGTCCTGCTTTACAGGGCTTAAAATGATGGACATATAACGTCCCTCGAGAACAGGCTTCTTTTCTGCAACACCAGCGTCGCGGCAAGCCTCCTCGAACTTAAGTATAACTTCGCGACCGAGATCCATATGGGACATTTCTCTACCCTTGAATCTTACAACCGCCTTTACTTTGTTTCCTTCGGAGAGGAACTTCTTTGCGTGGTTAACACGAGTATCAAAGTCATGCTGCTCAATACGGCATGAAAGCTGAACCTCTTTAACCTTTACAACGACCTGCTTTTTCTTAGCTTCCTTTTCGCGCTTGCCTCTCTCGAAGCAGAACTTGCCATAATCGATTGCGCGGCAAACAGGGGGAGCTGCGTTTGGAACGATCAATACCAGGTCAACGTTGTTATTGTACGCATAAGCTCTGGCATCATCAATTTTCATTATTCCTAACTGTTCATTGTCGGGACCTATAACTCTAACCTCGGGAGCTTTGATCTCCTCGTTTATGAGTAAGTCCTTATTGTTGTTATTTGCGCTAATGGTTTCATACCTCCAAAAACAAAAAATGCATACAGAAATTTCCGTACGCATACAACCATCCCGTTATCATAAGGACAAAAGTATTAACACATACGCACCCTTGTGGTATGGTGAGAACGAAAATTCTGCTTCATCGAAGTTTTACTTCTGTAGCATTATAGCACAGAGTTTCTTGTTTGTCAAGTAGTTTTTAAAAAGTTTTTTCACATTTTTTGAAATTTATGTCAAACATTTCTGTCTATTTATTATAACACTACTATTGTAACACTACCTTAATAGATTGTCAAGTTCATTATTTAATATATTTAGTATCACATTTTTTTCATTTTTTTCAAAAAACCTATTGACATTTGATATTTTTTCTGCTATACTTGTAAAGTAATTTGCTTTACAGCTTGTATGGAGGTTTTTATATGTTTGAAAAAAATATGAAAATCGCATATCTTCTCGACTTCTAT
>JAZQZO010000114.1:0-6375 GCA_045634065.1 Acutalibacteraceae bacterium | reverse complement strand
CAAAATTTAAAGGTATAATATTAACTGTATAACTATATCAAATTTTGTGGAATTTTCCACGTGGAGGATAATATGATTACAGGTGAACTTAAAAATAAAATCGATTCTCTTTGGGATATCTTTGCAGCAGGAGGTCTTGTCAATCCCCTTGATGTCATCGAGCAGATAACATACCTTATGTTTATCCGTGACCTTGACGATTCGGATAATCTCAAAGCTAAAGAGTGTGCACTTCTCGGCTTGCCCTTTAAGAGCATTTTCGACGGTGAGGTGACTATCGGTGAGCGTCAGGTTGACGGTCAGCAGCTCAAGTGGTCGGTGTTCCACGATTTCCCTGCAAGCAAGATGTATACTGTCGTGCAGGAGAATGTCTTCCCCTTTATAAAGAATCTTCACTCAGATAAAAACAGTGCTTACTCCAAGTATATGGACGATGCTATCTTTAAACTGCCGACTCCGCTGGTACTCGACAAGGTGGTCACTGCTCTCGATGAAATCTATGCTATGATGAGCAGCTTGCAGTCAAGCGATGTCCGTGGTGATGTCTACGAGTACCTGCTCTCTAAAATTGCACAGTCTGGTCTTAATGGTCAGTTCCGCACACCTCGTCATATTATCCGTATGATGGTTGAGCTTATGGACCCCACCGCTGATGATATTATCTGCGACCCCGCTTGCGGTACCTCAGGCTTTCTGGTATCGGCAGGTGAGTACCTGAAAGAAACTCGCAAGAACGAGATTTTCTTCAATGCTGCTAAGAAAGACCACTATATGAACACTATGTTCAACGGCTACGATATGGACAGAACTATGCTTCGTATCGGTGCCATGAATATGATGACACACGGCATAGATAACCCCATTATCGAGTACCGTGACAGCCTTTCTGACCAGAACCCCGACAAAAACAAATACAGTCTTATTCTCGCCAATCCGCCTTTCAAGGGCAGTCTTGACGCTGATACTGTATCCGCTGATATACTGAAAATCTGCAAGACTAAAAAGACCGAGCTTCTTTTCCTTGCCCTTATGCTTCGTATGCTTAAGGTCGGTGGTCGCTGTGCCTGCATTGTACCTGACGGCGTGCTATTCGGCTCATCAACTGCACACAAAGCTATCCGCAAGGCTATCATCGAAGACAACCGACTTGAGGCTGTTATCTCAATGCCTTCAGGTGTGTTCAAGCCCTATGCAGGTGTATCAACAGGTATTCTCATCTTCACCAAGACGGGTCACGGTGGCACAGATAATGTGTGGTTTTATGATATGACAGCCGACGGCTTCAGCCTTGACGACAAGCGTAACCCCATAGCTGACAACGATATTCCTGATATTATAGAGCGTTTCAGAAACCGTGACAAGGAAGCCGAGAGACAGAGGACAGATAAGTCATTTTTTGTACCGGTCAGCGAGATAAAGTCTAACGATTATGACCTTTCAATCAATAAGTACAAAAAGACAGAGTATGTCCCTGTCGAGTATCCGAGCACTCAGGAGATTATGACAAATTTACACGAGTTAGAAATAGAAATCAGTAAATGTCTTGCTGATTTGGAGGAGATGCTGTGACGGGAAATAATTTGTTTGATTCTTGCAGAATGTTTAAACATGCTTGTGCATTTCGAGATTGTGCTCATTTTTGCGAAAAAGAGCCATGGGATGTTGAACACAGGATGCCTTCACATACTGTTTCAGGTATCGTAAACTCTGCATTTGCTTGTGAGATTTTCATAAAATCTCTTTTGGTTTATCATGGCTTTATGATTGAAGAAATAAAAGGCCATAAGTTAATGGAGCTATGGGAAATGTTAAAACAAAAAGACATTGAACTTGCAGATTCTGTTGAGAAGAAAATGGAAGAAGTTTTTTGTTCTAACAACGATTTTTCGTTCAGTGACTTGCTTGAAAATATATCTAATGCCTTTGAGTATTGGAGATATATTTACGAAAAAAGTGGTGGAACAATTTATATTAACTTTTTAAGAATTTTTCGAGACTTGTTGCGTAATGTTTGTTGTGAAAAACTATATAAATTAACTTGGACGGAATATACGAAAGGAAATGTATGATGGCTAAATTAGAAGATGTTTGTTATATTCTTGACAGTCAGCGAGTGCCTATTACTGCTTCTGAACGAACCAAAGGTGAATATCCTTATTATGGTGCTAACGGTGTTCAGGATTATGTGGCTGATTATATTTTTGATGATGAGTTAGTATTACTCGCTGAAGATGGTGGTAATTTTGGTTCTAAAGATAAACCGATAGCATATAGGGTTTCAGGTAAGTGTTGGGTTAATAATCATGCTCATGTATTAAAACCTAAAGAGGGTATGAATGTAGACTATTTGTGTTATTCACTTATGTTTTATAATACTGATGGTCTTGTTAATGGGGCGACCCGTCAGAAATTAACTCAAGCAACTATGAGAAAAATGCTAATACCTTATAGAAGTGAAAAAGAACAAGTAAAAATTGTTGATTTACTGAATAAGGTTATTGATATAAAAAACAAACGCAAACAGCAACTCCAACAGCTTGATGAGTTAGTAAAAGCCCGATTTGTCGAGATGTTTGGTGACCCTGAAACAAATTCAAAAAATTGTCTAAAAGAGCCGCTTTCAAAGCATTTGAAAGTTATCGGTGGTTATGCATTTAAAAGTGAATTGTTTGCTGAAGAGGGTATTCCTGTTTTGAGAATAGGTAACATAAACGCTGGCTTTTTCCAGTCGGTCAATATGGTGTATTGGAAGAAAGACGATAGCTTATCAAGATATATGATGCATCCTGGCGATTTGGTAATGTCTTTAACTGGAACTGTGGGTAAAGACGATTATGGCAATGTATGCATTTTAGGAAATGATTATGAATTATATTATTTAAACCAACGAAATGCTAAGTTAGAATTGTTTTCTTCTCTTGATAAATACTACTTGTCTCAAATATTAAAGTTTTCTGCCGTTAAGAAGAAGCTTACAGGTATTAGTCGAGGTGTCCGACAGGCAAATATTTCCAATAAAGATATTCTTAATCTTGAAATACCAATTCCTCCAATAGACCAGCAAAACCAATTTGCAATATTTGTTGAACAAATCGACAAATCAAAAGTTGCTGTGCAAAAAGCCCTCGACGAAGCACAAACACTCTTTGACAGCTTAATGCAAGAATATTTTGGGTGAGGTGAAGATGATGTATGAATTTAAACCAACTGTAGGAATAGAACCAACAGATAAATATGAAAAAGCAAGACAGGATTTGTTGCAAGCATTAAAATCTTATGGTGACTTATCACCAACCGAAAAGGAAAGTTTGATGAAAGAATTTTTTGGCGTTGCAAATGTTGCTGCAGTATGCAACATGTTAAAACAATATTTTGGATGAGGATGAGATTAAATGTTTGAATGGTTTAAAAACTTAGATCCTGTAGTTCAGGCAGCAATTATAACTGCTATTGGTGGCATAGTTATAGCTATTATTAACAACAAAAGAAAAAAAGATAAGCCTACCTCTAATAAAGCAAGTACCAAACAGACCAATAACGGCAGTAACAATGTTAATATGGGTGAACAAAATCAAGATGGTAGCGGTAATGTGCAAAATACGTACATCAATTGCAATATACAGCCGACATCACAAAATCAAGAGAACGATGATTTTGAAGATAGAATGGATAAATATATGCGTGAGCATACTGCTACAAATGAAGATATTGATAAAATGTTTGCTGATACTGCAGTATCTGAAGATAAAAGAATAATCGAATTAGGTAATGCAAAGATGGTAAAAATGAAAAATCTTGCCGGTGGTGATACTGTAATAATCGGTGATGAAAAAACTATTACAGAACAAATCCTTAAAGAACATGATGAAGAAATTGAAAAAGCATTGAGTAAATGATAACAACAAAAGCAGGTGACACATATGACCAACTTTGACTTTCTCAAAGCTGACAGCTCTTTTGCATCCTTTGCCGATGCCGCCATCAGTGCCGAGAAAATATTACATATTGACCCGTCGGCTTGCATTATAAATTGCCGCCGTGCTATGGAGTTTGCCGTCAAATGGATGTATTCCGTTGATGCAGACCTTACCTTGCCATACCCCGACAACCTGAGAAACCTTATGTATAATGAGGATTTCCGTGACATTGTCGACAAAGACATCTGGCGAAGAATGGAGCTCATACGCAAAAACGGCAACGATACCGCCCATACGGCTAAAAAGGCAACCGACGCCCTGGCGAGACTCTGTCTTGAAAATCTCTTTGTTTTCCTCGACTTTGTTGCCTATTGCTACGATGTCAGCGGTACCTATGAGGGCAGAGAGTTTGACCCATCGCTTTTAGACAGCCACGAGTACCCTGCCGAGGAGGTTATCAGCGAGGTTGACCTGCAAAAGCTCATCGAAGAAAATAAGTCCCTCAAAGAGCAGTTAACATCAGTCAGAGCCGAAAAACAGCAGACCTATGTGCCTAAGCCTCTCGACCTCACCGAGTACCAGACAAGAAAGCTCTATATTGACACAATGCTGCGTGATGCAGGCTGGGTCGAGGGTCACAACTGGATAAATGAAGTCGAGCTTCCAGGTATGCCCAATAATAGCGAGGTGGGCTTTGCTGACTATGTCCTTTATGATGATACGGGTAAACCCTTGGCTGTTATCGAGGCTAAGCGTACCTGTAAAGATGTTGCAGTTGGCAGACAGCAGGCTAAGCTTTATGCCGACCTGCTTGAGAAAAAATACGGCAGAAGACCTGTTATATTCCTGACTAACGGCTTTGATACTAAGATTATCGACGGTCAGTACCCCGAAAGAAAGGTTGCTGCGATTTACTCCAAGCGTGACCTCGAAAAGCTGTTTAACCTTCGCCGTATGAAGACAAGCCTCGGCTTTATCAGTGTTGATAAAAACATCGCAGGCAGATATTATCAGGAGGGTGCTATCAAGGCAGTCTGCAAAGCCTTCGATGAAAAGAACCGCAGAAAAGCTCTGCTCGTTATGGCTACAGGTTCAGGTAAGACGAGAACTGTTATTGCACTTTGCAAGGTGCTTCTGGAACACGGCTGGGTGAAGAATATACTTTTCCTCGCCGACAGAAACTCACTTGTTACTCAGGCAAAGAGAAGCTTTTATAATATGCTTCCTGACCTTTCTGTGACAAACCTCTGCGAAGATAAAGAAAATTATAACGCTCACTGTGTATTCTCAACCTATCAGACAATGATGCACTGCATTGACGATGCAAAAGATGATGAGGGCAAGCTTTTCACCTGCGGACACTTTGATCTTGTTATCTGCGACGAGGCTCACAGATCAATCTATAATAAGTATAGAGATATTTTTAACTATTTCGATGCACCATTGGTTGGTCTTACTGCCACACCCAAGGATGAAATTGATAAGAATACATATGAAATATTTGAGCTTGAAAACGGTGTGCCTACTTACGGTTATGACCTTGCTCAGGCTGTAACTGACGGTTATCTTGTGGACTATATGTCAGTTGAAACAAAACTGAAATTCATTGAAGAGGGTATCGTATACGATGAGCTCTCAGACGAGGATAAGCTTGAGTATGAAAATACCTTCAAGGATGAAAACGGAGAGCTTCCTGACAGCATAAACTCATCAGCTCTCAACGAGTGGATTTTTAATAAGGATACCATCTGCGAAGTACTCAATGTGCTTATGACCCACGGAATAAAGATTGACTATGGTCAGAAGATAGGTAAGACAATTATCTTCGCTAAAAATCACAGACACGCCGAAGTAATCCGAGAGGTGTTCTATCAGCAGTACCCGCATCTTGTCGACTATGCCAAGGTTATCGATAATCATATCAACTATGCTCAGAGTGACATAGATGAATTCTCTGAACCAAAAAAGCTCCCGCAGATAGCAATTTCAGTTGATATGCTCGATACGGGTATAGATGTACCTGAGGTTGTAAATCTCGTGTTCTTCAAGAAGGTTATGAGTAAAGCAAAATTCTGGCAGATGATAGGCAGAGGCACACGCCTTTGTCCTGAACTTATTGACGGCGAAGATAAAGATAAGTTCTATATCTTTGATTTCTGCGGTAATTTTGAGTTCTTCAGACTTAATTCAAAAGGCAACGAAACACCCAATCAGTTACCACTTCAGGGTGCTATATTTAATCTTAAAACACAGATAGTATATAAACTTCAGGACCTTGAATATCAGACAGAAGAGCTCATAGCTTTCAGAAATAGCTTGGTTGAAGATTTAGTGGGCAAAGTGCGTGAGCTTAATAAGGAAAACTTTGCAGTACGCCAGCATCTGAGATATGTTGAAATGTTCTCAAATCCTGATAACTACAAGGCATTAACCTATGAAAACACTCTTCAAATGGCTG
>JAZQZO010000113.1:0-2466 GCA_045634065.1 Acutalibacteraceae bacterium | reverse complement strand
ATTGACAATGCCCGGGTAGCTTTCGATGATTCTCACAACAGCATCTCCACCCATAGCTTTGGCTATGCCCTCAGCAGTTTCTCTGATTCTACTGCGAAGATACATTCTCATTTCTTTGCCGAGAGAGCGAGTGACGCCTGTGATGGAAAACTCCCCAGCCACAGTGTTTCTGAAAGTGCCGCCATTTGCCGTGCCGATAGTTAAAACCGCACTCTCAAGAGGTGAAACGTTTCTGCTGACAAGAGTCTGAAGTGCCGTTATAATCTGCGCACCGATGACAATAGCATCGACATTTTTGTGTGGCTCTGCACAGTGACCGCCCTTACCTATGATGTCAATTTCAAAAATATCCGAGGCAGCGTAGAATTTGCCGTATTTCACAGCGAGCGTACCCGCTTTCATTTCGGGTCTTACGTGCAATCCGAAAACTCTGTCAACACCCTCCATAGCACTTTTTTCTATAAGACGCTCTGCTCCCCCATCACCCTCTTCGTCGCTCTGGAAGAAAAATTTCACTGTGCCCTCAAGTTTATCTTTGTTTTCGTTTATAATCTTAGCCGCACCCAAAATAGAAGCGGTATGAATATCGTGTCCGCAAGCGTGCATAAAGCCCTCATTCTGTGACTTGAAGGGCAAGTCTGTATTTTCTTTTATTCTGAGGGCGTCGATGTCAGCTCTCAGAGCTGTGGTGAGGCCTTCTTTTGCACCTTTGACAGTTGCTACCACACCTGTGTCAATAAGCCTTTCGTAGCTTATCCCCCACTTCTCAAGGTATCTGATTATAATTTCTGTAGTCTTGAACTCGCATCTGCCGATTTCGGGGCACTGATGAAGCTCGCGCCTTATTTCGGTGATTTCATCGTAGTTTTCTTCACAAAGGGAAATAATTTTTTCTTTTGTCATATTAACACTTCTTTCAATATACAAAAAGACAGAGTTGGCAATTCCTCTGTCTTTTAATTTGTTTATTCAAGGATGTTATCCATATTGTAGAAACCCTTTTCCTGTTTTACAAGGAATTCTGCCGCTGAAACTGCGCCGTCAGCGAAAAGGCTTCTGTTTTCTGCTTCGTGCTTTAAGGTGATAACCTGTGAGCCCATAGCAAATATAATTTCGTGGGTACCGACCTCGCCACCCATACGAAGGGAGTGGATGCCGATTTCTTTCTTATCTCTCTTGCCGTAATCGCTTCTGCCGATAACATACTCAGCATCGGTCTTGACAGTTTTGATGCTGTCTGCAAGAAGAATCGCAGTTCCGCTTGGTACGTCGAGCTTCTGATTGTGATGCTTTTCTATGATTTCAACATCAGCGTCGGGGAATGCCTTTGCGGCAATTTTTGCAAGGCAGGAAAGAAGAGCTACACCCAGAGACATATTCTGTGAGTAGAATACGGGGATGCTGTCTGCAGCGCCCTTGATAATAGCAAGTTCTTCTTCACTCTGACCTGTTGTTGCCACAACTATGGGAAGATTTCTCTTAACTGCATAACCGATGACATCAGCTGTTGCAAGATGGTTTGAGAAGTCGATGATGCAGTCAGCCTCACCCTCAAACTCGTTTATATTATTATAGATATTCTGTGCCTTATCTGTAGCGAATTCCATACTGCAGTATGCTGCAACACAGTGCTTTTCGCTGTTTTCGATGATGGCAGACAGGGCCTTGCCCATTCTGCCGCCGGCACCATTGATTATGATTTTCATATCTTTACCTCGTAGTGAAGATTAAACGTCTAAACCTGCTGCACGCATTCTGTCAAGAAGTACTGCCTTGGTTGCATCTTCCATTGATGTAAGGGGAAGTCTCACATAGTCTTCCCAGAAGCCCATAGCTGCCATAGCTGCCTTTGCGGGAATGGGGTTAACTTCACTGAAGAGAGCCTTAACGAGAGGGAAGTATTTAAACTGCATCTGTGCAGCGCCTTCGATATCACCGTCAAGGAACTTGTGGCACATCTCTGATGTTTCCTTGGGAAGTACATTTGAAAGAACTGAGATTACGCCCTTGCCGCCAACTGACATAAGAGGAATAATCTGGTCATCGTTACCTGAATAAAGAGTGAGCTTGTCGCCGCAAAGTGACATTGTTTCTGTGATTTTGTCAATCTGACCGTTAGCTTCCTTGATAGCCTGAATCATAGGATGCTTTGCAAGCTCTGCATATGTAGCGGGCTCGATGTTTACGCCTGTTCTTGAGGGTACGTTATAGAGAATGATGGGCTTTGTTGAAGCATCAGCGATAGCTGTGAACATCTTGATAAGACCCTTCTGTGTAGCCTTATTATAGTAAGGTGTTACAACGAGCATAGCGTCGCAACCGATTTCACACGCGTATTTTGTAAGGTCGATAGCATAGTCTGTATCATTTGAACCTGTACCTGCGATAACGGGTACTCTGCCATCAACAACATCAACTGCAAACTTAAGAACTTCTCTGTGCTCCTCGTCTGTAAGAGTTGAAGCT
>JAZQZO010000112.1:0-1924 GCA_045634065.1 Acutalibacteraceae bacterium | reverse complement strand
GCTACTGATCTTATCGGCAAGATTTTCATTGTTACAGGTACAGGTAAATACTTTAAAAATGTTGAGGATGACCCCGAGACCAATCTTGGCATTATCCGTATAGCAGAGGACGGCACAACAGCTGAGCTTCTTTGGGGATACAAGGACGGCAGCAAATTTACAAGCGAGCTTCCTGCTCATCTTATGAGCCATATGGCAAGACTTAAGGTTGATCCCGAAAACAGAGTTATAATGCATACTCATCCTACACACACCCTTGCAATGAACTATGTTCACGAGCTCGACGAAAAGAAGCTTACTCACACTCTCTGGGAAATGTGTACCGAGTGTATTGTTGTATTCCCTGACGGTGTAGGTGTGCTTCCGTGGATGCTTTGCGGTACCAACAAAATCGGTGAGGCTACTGCAAAGAAAATGGAAGAGTTCAGACTTGTTGTATGGGGAATGCACGGCATTTACGGCGCAGGTAAAACGATGGACGAAACCTTCGGTCTCATTGAAACCGTTGAAAAGGCTGCTCAGATTTATATGCTCACAGCACATCTGCCGAGGATGAACACCATAAAAGATGAAGAAATGGTGGAGCTTGCAGAGTTTTTCGGTGTGAATTACAGAAAAGATTTTCTGAATATATGAAACAATAATAATGACCGTAAATTTATACATTAAAAGGAGAAAATATGCTTTACAAAAAGAACACTGAAAAAATACTGAAAAAAGAACTTTTCAAAAATCCTACATCTGAATTCAGAGGGACACCCTTCTGGGCGTGGAACTGTAAGCTCGAAAAGGATGAGCTTTGCCGACAGATTGATATTTTTAAGGAAATGGGTCTTGGCGGCTTTCATATGCACGTAAGAACAGGGCTTGTAACACCTTACCTTTCAGACGAATATATGGATATAATCAAGTGCTGCGTTGAGAAAGCAAAGAAAGAAAATATGCTTGCGTGGCTTTATGATGAGGATAGATGGCCTTCGGGGTTTGCAGGCGGATTAGTAACAGAAAATCCCGAGTACCGTTCAAGGTTTCTGGTTTTCAGTAGCCAAAACTATATTGAGAAATATGCTGACCGAGCTGAGGACGGAAGCCGATTTATAGCATCATATGATGTTAAGCTTGATGATGAGGGCTTTCTCAGTTCATACAAGCGTATAGATAAAGATGTGGCAGCCGAAGGTGATAAGTGGTACGCATATTTGGTAGTTGCAGTGCCCTGGAGCAGATACAATAATCAGACCTATGTCGATACCCTCAACAAAAAAGCAATTGAAAAATTTATTGATATTACTCACGAAAGGTATAAGAAAAGCGTCGGTGAGGACTTCGGTGGTGTTGTTCCTGCGATTTTTACAGATGAACCACAGTTTTCACGCAAGCATACCTTCAACAATTCTACTGATAAGGACGATGTGAAACTTCCCTGGACTGACGATTTCCCCGAAACATACAAGGAAACATACGGCGACGATATTCTTGACCGTATTCCCGAGCTTTTCTGGGATTTAAAAGACGGACAGGTCAGCGTTCACCGTTATCATTATCATGATCATCTTGCGGAGCGATTCTCCTGTGCCTTTGCCGATACTGTGGGATTATGGTGCCGTCAGAACGGTATAGCTCTTACAGGTCATATGATGGAAGAACCGACGCTTAAAAGTCAGACAGAAGCACTGGGCGAAGCTATGCGCTCATACAGAGGTTTTGATTTGCCGGGCATCGATATGCTCTGTAATCGTTATGAATTCACAACTGCAAAGCAGGCACAGTCTGCGGCACACCAGTTCGGTTGTGAGGGTGTTCTTTCTGAACTTTACGGCGTAACGGGCTGGGATTACGATTTCAGAGGTCACAAGCTTCAGGGAGACTGGCAGGCAGCTTTAGGCGTAACCATCCGTGTTCCGCATCTTTCTTGGGCATCAAT
>JAZQZO010000111.1:0-2184 GCA_045634065.1 Acutalibacteraceae bacterium | reverse complement strand
TCGTCAGCAGACAGGATTTTCACCTTATGATTATGTGCTTTCCTCAAGGCTAAATAGAGCAAAGGAATATCTTCTCAGAACAGATATGTCAGTAACGCAGATAGCTTATGAAACCGGATTTAACAGTGAAGCTAACTTTATCTATTGCTTTACTAAAAGTGAAGGCATATCACCCGGTAAATTCCGAAAATTTAAATTTTAATTTGGTAGGATTTCTAAACTTTAAGACAGTATTTTGAAATACTGTCTTTTCTTTTTTGAGTATAATTAGGGTGACAGTAATTTGTAAAGGACTGATTGAATGAATATCAAAGACAGAGAAAGACTACGCTCACTTGCTAATCATCAGCTTGAAATTGCAAACTCACCCAAAAACCTCGAAAGAGTTGAGCTTTGGAAAAGACATAATATGTACAAGGGTGAAAGACCTCCCATTCATATCGAGGTGGGCACCTTTGCTCACGAAGCTATCACGCCCTTTCTTCAGTGTGAGGACCCTGTTGCAAGAGATATTGAATATAAGCTGATACACAATTTTATTGGTCTTGAGCAGTTTGACGATGACAGAGTTGTACCGCCTTACTTTCAGCAAATCTATGATATTTACTTTACCCTTTTTGGTCACCATATAAAGCAGACCGTTATGAAAAAGGCTGACGGTACAGAGCTGGGTCACCACTTCGAGCATATTATTGACGACCTCCATGACGATTTCCACCTTATTGAATCTCCGTCGGTTTTCGGTGTCAACAAGGAAAGCACAATGAAAAAGAATGAGCTTTATAATGATATCTTCGGTGATATTCTTCCTGTCAAGCTCGTTTCTGACGGGCTTTATTCAACTCCCACACAGCACGTGGTACATATGATGGGTATGGAAAATATGCTCTATGCAATGTACGACTATCCCGATGAATTCAAAAAGATGATGGACAGAATTGCTGATGATTACATCGCATATTTCAAAAAGCTTGAAAGTGAAAATGTACTTCATCAGAATCACGCTTTCGAGTGGGTATGTCAGGGGTCAATGGCTTTTTATGATGAAGAAGAAAATCAAGGTCAGATTAAAACCACAGACCTCTGGGGTTTTATGGATAGCCAGGAAACTGTAGGTATTTCACCTGAAATGTTCCGTGAATTCATTTTCCCTTGCTACAATAAAATTGCATCTGTTTTCGGCAGACTCAGCTACGGCTGCTGTGAGCCTGTAAACACCTTCTGGGATGATATCAAAACCTTACCCAACCTTAAAAAGGTATCAATCTCACCCTGGTGCGATGAAGACTTTATGACTGAGCAGCTGCGTGGTTCGGGTATTATCTACCACAGAAAACCGAGTCCTACCTATCTCGGAGTTGGTACTAATCTTGATGAGGACGCTTTTCGTAAGCATATTGAAAAGACAGTTAAAACTGCCTGTGGCTGTAAATTGGAAATCTGTCAGCGTGATGTTTATACCGTCAATAACGATATGAACAAGGTCAGAAGATATGTTGAAATCATAAGAGAAGCTATTGATAAATATTGGGAGGGTTAAAATTATGTCAGTAATAAATGAAATTTCAGAGCTTGTACAGAAGGGCGACAGACGAGGAGTCAAAGCCGCAACAGAAACAGCTCTTACAGAAAATCTTTCAGCTAAGGAAATTCTTGATAACGGACTTATTGCAGGTATGATGGCAATCGGTGAGCGATTCAAGAAAAACGAGGTTTATGTACCCGAAGTGCTTATTGCCGCCCGAGCTATGAATATGGGTGTAAGTGTGCTTAAGCCTTATCTTACAAAGGAGGGTGTCGAGCCTGTCGGCAAAGCAGTTATCTGTACAGTACAGGGTGACCTTCACGACATAGGTAAGAATCTTGTTAAAATGATGCTTGAGGGTGTTGGTATTGAATGTATTGATCTTGGTACTGATGTTTCTGCCGAGCAGGTTGTTGAGGCTGTAAAGGAAAGCGGAGCAAAAATCGTTGCCCTTTCATCTCTTCTTACAACCACTATGGAGTACCACAAGGATGTGGTTGATGCTCTTACAGATGCTGGTATCCGAGAAGAAGTAAAGGTTATGATCGGCGGTGCACCTGTAAGTGAGGATTTCGCAAAGCAGGTAGGTGCAGACGGATACGCACCCGATGCCGCAACAGCAGCAGACCTTGCTCTTTCATTCTTCAGATAAGGTGAAA
>JAZQZO010000110.1:0-3201 GCA_045634065.1 Acutalibacteraceae bacterium | reverse complement strand
TTAGTTTCACCTTCGCTGAATGTTACTGTCTGCTCTTCGCCACCGTAAACGCTGACTTTGATAGTCTGATCTTTGTCGCTTGTGATTGTGATTGTCACATTTTCAGCAGTCCATTGCAGATCAACCTCTGCGTTTGTTCTTGCTCGAAGACCTTCGATGCTACCATTATCCCATTCATCGGGAAGTGCGGGAAGTGCCTCGATTACGCCTTCGTTTGAGTAAAGGAGCATTTCGTCGATGATGCCGATGGTACCGATGCTTGTATCGGTGCAGAATACGCCCCAACCATCGTGAGTGTTATGATCGGTCATAAGAGATGTGTAATAGATGTTATCTGACATAAGTGCCATAAGTGAGTTGTAGCAGGAATCTGCATTCTTAAGTCTTGCGGCAACAAGTGCTTTATGTACCCAGCCGTGTGATGCGATGTCATCTTCACCCTGATTTTCTCTATTTCTGTTTTCGATAGCCTGATTGCAGGCGTCAACAAGTGCCTGATTATCCTGAGTTTCAAATGCAGGCCAAGCAGGATAGAGGTGACTTATGTGACGATGCTTGTTGTTTTCCTGATACTCTTCCATTGCCCATTCGCAAAGAGCACCGCTTTCGTCGTACTTGTATTCGGGGAGAACTTTCATAAGATTTTCCCACTTAGCTACTCTTTCTTCCCAACCTTCAGCCTTCACAACCTTTTCCATAGCTATTGTCATACGAAGACCGTCTCTTGCAGCTGCTATGTCCATAGTAGCGTTAGCTGTGATAGTTGAGTCATAGTCACCAAGAGGATAGTTTTCGGGAGAATATGAGGGGATAATGAGATATCTTTCGCCCTCTTCGAGACTTGTTTTGCCTTCGGTGTAACAAGCCTTGCCGTTTACATCAGTATAATATTCAGGGGTTACAATCTGCTCCCAGAAGTTAGCCTGTTTTGTAAGAAGAGGGAGAAGTACATCCTTTTCAAGGTCGAGCATTTCACCATTATATTCTATAGTTTGATTGCCATAGCACTGCCAGAATTCATAGATAGGAAGAAGCATCCAGGAAGCACCTGCATTCCAGTACTGGAATGGATACCAACGGCTGTATTCTACCATCATAGCTCTGTCACCGTCAGTATTTACAGGTACCTGTATAGCGTCAGTCATGCCATAGGTTTTAGCGGCATTTTCTTCCCAGTCGGGAATCTGCTTAAGTACAAACTTGATATAGCTTTCACCCGCCGCATAAATATTACCTGTATTCATACCTGAGGACTGAAGATTTACATTTGCATCCATTGTGTAAATGCCTCTCCAACCGGAGTTCCATTCACCTGTCCACATACCGCAAAGTCTGGGGAATGATGAACCTGCACAGCAAATCTGAGCGTATCTGCCTTGGTTATAAGCTCTTTCAACGAGGGTGGGCAGGAGAGTGTCACTCTTTTGCTGAAGGGTAATAAGATGCTCATTTGGGATGTTTTCATAGCCGTCATCACCAAGGTCAAACTCAACAGTATTAAAAAGTGCTGACTGTTCTTCAGCATGAGGAGCGAGAGCTTTTTCGTAGCTGAACTTGCCGTCTACTGTGTACTTCTCAGCCACTGCAGTAGTGTAAGCATTGAGCTCATCTAAAAGAGCATAGCTGTCAGCATCCTTGAAATCATCAAACTTGCCCATATCATAGGTGCGATCAGATTTAGTGATAAGATATACTTCGGATGCACCTGTAATTTTAATAGCTGCATTTTGCTCTTTTGCTACATTTTCGCTGTCGTTAGTCGAGTCGAGCACAACTCTCTCCTTTTCACCACCGACAACGATAACCTTTGTGAAACCGCACCAACCGCCATCTTTGAGCTCACTGTTTTCGTATGAGGGATAGTGAGCTATATGTGCGATGTATGTAGCATCATCGTCAACGAGCTTCTTATACTGCATGTCCTTTTCATTGCCTGCCCCCCAACCTCTGAGTGACCAGCAATCCTGAAGTGAAAGGGTCATATTGATTTTTGCACCAAGGCTTGACTTAGTGATTTTTGAGATTGTGACATTATCTTCTCGTGAAGAAAATGTTAGTCTTTCCCATTTACCTCTGATGTCAGTGTACTTGACACCAACCTCTGCAGTTTCATAATCTGTCCAGCGGATATAATCATAATATGGAAGCTTCGTGCTTTCCATTCTCAATACATGTGAGGGATGATAAGCATAAAAATATGTAGACTGTCTGCCATCGCAATCCCAGGCAGCATTGCCATTGATAACATTTTGTCTTGCATCATCAAGCTGATCTGTTACTTCTTCGGGAGTGTAACGGGGATCATTTGATGGCATAAGGAAGTTGATGTTATTATAGATGATACTGTCGCTGTAAGGTGAACCTGCAATTACAGCACCGTTTTCACCATTACCTGTAACCATACCATCAAACCAGCTTATTGTATCCTCGTGTTCTCTTGCATAGGGTACAAGCTCCGTGTACTCTGTAGCAAAGGCTTTTGTGTGGTCATTGTTAATCATAGATACATCTCCTGCTCTTGTAAAATTCAACATTCCGGCAAAGAAATTACCACCTGTTATGATGCAAATCAGAATGGCAAATGTGTTTCTTAACTTAAGAAAAAAGTTCATAAAACTCCTCCTTTTCTTTTTTCGATTATATAGTACCATAAAATAAAAACAAATAACACGACATATCTCCTTTAATGATGTCGTGTTATAGGAGGTTAGATATGATATAATTAAATCATAAAAATCGTAAGGAGGAAAATAAATGTTCTACACCTTTAAAAGAGTTATCGCAATTATGATTTCTGTTTTTTTGACAGTAACAGGTTATGTTGACTTTTCAAATGTTATCTTCAAGGCTGAGCCGATTATGCTTGAATACTATGTCAGTGAAAACGGAAATGACAGCAATGACGGCAGTCAACAGGCTCCCTTTGCCACAATTGAAAGAGCAAGGGATGAAGCCAGAAAGTACACCGACGATATGTCAGGTAATATCGTAATTCACATTGAAGAGGGTACATATACTCTTGAAAACACCCTAACATTCAACGAAAAAGATAGCGGTACAAATGGCTATGCCGTAAAATACGTAGGTGACAATGCTGTAGTAAGCGGTGGTACTCAGATCAGCAACTTCAGCTTGCACGATGCAGAAAACAATATCTATGCCGCAAAAGCACCTGAGAGTCTTACTTTCCGTCAGTTATAT
>JAZQZO010000109.1:0-6186 GCA_045634065.1 Acutalibacteraceae bacterium | reverse complement strand
TAGGAGTAACACTTGCAGTGAAAACAGTTAATGGTTTTTCTCTCCAAAACAGTTATATTTTGTTTGCTGCAACTATTCTCCTGATACCATTTATTATCAGGGAATTTGATGGTGAATATGATTTCTATTGGTTAACAATTTTCTTTTCATTAGGAATTTTGTTTGCGGCTATATCTGCAATTTTTCTTTCAGATATGCCAAACATAGTGAGATTTATTGGTGCGAAGAGCGTTTTGGGTTTAAGAAGACTCTCGGGTTATTATGGAGACCCTAATTTTTATTCTGCACATATTACTGCAGCTATTAGTGGATTGCTATTTATATCTTTTAAAAATAAAGAAAAAAACAGGATGCTTGCTATTATTTTTATAGTACTTGCTCTTATATATTGCCGTTTTTTTTCTGTATCAAAATCATTTTTATTAGTTACAATATGTATCTTTGTTGTTTGGTTTGTTGAATTTATGTTTGTAAAAGGTAGGATGTCAGTTAAGTTAATGATTATTCTTACTGTTTTTATTGCGGTTTGTTTTTTTATTACGTCAACATTGTTTACAGATCTGATTGGAATGATGATATCACGTTTTGTCGGAGAAAAAAATCTTTCTGATTTTACTACCGGCAGAACCGATATCTGGTTGCAGTATATTGAGGCGTTTGAAAACAATCCGTTATTGCTGTTTTTTGGCAAGGGATATACAGCAATTAATGTCAATGACAGGGCATCTCATAATACCATTATTCAGCTCTTATATCAATTCGGTATATTTGGTAGTTTAATTTTTGTGTTTTGGTTTATGTATTACTTGCGCACATTATTACAAAATATAAGAGTACGACAGTCTGATGTTGCACATATTTTTATAATTTTAATAGGAACATTCGGGCCTTGGATGGCGCTGGATTTGATGTTTTTTGATGAATTTTTCTTGTTACCTGCGTTTGTTTGTGTTGCGGTAAGATCGCTTAACATAGAAAAACATCTGAAGTAAAAAGACAATAAATTGGAGTTGAAAAAATGAAAGATAACATAAGAATCACTGAACCTTTGGTATCTGTTATTATGCCGGTACTTAACGGTGAAAAATACATAGAAGATGCCATTTGTTCTGTTCTTGGCCAAACATACTCTAATTTTGAGTTAATTGTTGTCGATGACGGCTCTGTTGATGCAACTTCTGAAATAATTACAAAAATATCCGAAAAAGATAATAGAATAAAATGTATTAAGAACCAAGAAAGCTTGGGTACAGCAAGATCCAGAAATATTGGACTCGAGATTGCCGAAGGCGATTACATATGCTTTCTTGATGCAGATGATCTTTGGAAATGTGATAAGTTGCATATACAGATGAATAAGTTAACAGCTGAAGATGCTGATCTTGTTTATACTTCATATTCAATTATTAATGATGAAGGTCAGTCTAATAAAGGTGATTACATAGTTCCTGATACAGTATCCTTTGAGAAGCTTCTTAAAGAAAATGTAATCGGTTGTTCAACTGTTATGATTACGAGAAAAGTTGCTGACAAATATCGTTTTGTTGAAGATTATTATCACGAAGATTATTGTCTTTGGCTGAATATACTGCGTGATGGCTATAAAGCGGTAGGATGCACTGAAGTGCTTGTTGAATGGCGCCTTATTTCAAATTCGCGTTCTTTTGATAAAAGAAACAGTGCCCTATATCGCTGGAAGATATATAGAGATTATCTTAGCTTATCCAGATTTAAAAGCATTAATTTATTTATGTATTATGTTGTTGGTGGAATAAAAAAATATTATAGTTAAAAGTAAGGATGAGAAATTTGACGGTAAAAAGTTTAGAGGGTGGTTATTCATTAAAAGAACATCAGAACTATCTTAAACTCATACTTGATGAATTTGACCGCATTTGCAAAGCTTTGAATATTCCGTATATGCTTTTTGCTGGTTCAATGCTTGGTGCAGTAAGACATCAGGGGTTCATACCATGGGACGATGATATAGATGTTATAATGATGAGATCAGATTATGATCGTTTTCTTGCAGAAGCAGCTACAGTGATGGATAGTGAAAAGTTTTTTCTGCAAAAAGAATTTTCTGAACACTGGCCGATGTTTTTTTCTAAACTTAGACTCAATAATACAACTTGTATCGAAAAATATTATCCAAAAGATGAAGATTCACATTTAGGTATTTATATTGATATATTTCCTTGCGATAATGCTTTTAAAAATGATTCAGGCAGAAAACTTCAGTTTCTGGCGTCCAAAATTGTTATTGCTAAATCTCTGTATAAAAGAGGTTATGTTACAGACAGCATTACAAAGAAAGTTTTTATGGCAATATGTCGATTTTTACCTGCGAAGCCTTTTATAAATATTGTTAAAGGCGGGAAGAAAAATAGTGATTGTGTTCACAGCTTTTTTGCAGCTGCAAGAAATTACTCAAAAAATGTATTTCCGCGTGATTATATGGCTGATACAATTCAGTTTAAATTTGAAGATAAATTTTATCCTGTTTCTTCACAGTATGACAAGCTTTTGCAGATAATTTATGGTGATTACATGACCTTGCCTTCTGAAGACAAAAGGAAAACCAAGCAACATGTTATATTAATTGATACTGACAAATCTTACGAGTACTATCGTGAGTACCATAAATCTTTAAAGTTTGATATACTTACAAGAAGTGAAAGATAAGTATAAATATAAAAAAGCAGGTGTTAATTTGAAGATAAAAAACAGCTCATTATATATTTTATCCGTTGTGGGGTTAGTTATTGGTTTTGCTTTGGGCTATCTGGCAGGCAATGTTGGACTTTTTGGTACATCAGATATGTCAGATGATTCTGAGTCACTGATAATCAATGCAATGTATGAAGAAGATGATACGATTCGTGTTGTAACAACATATGGTAGTTTTTCTTATCCATTTGCTTTTTCTGATATAATTAAAATTGAAGCAATTAACGGAGATAATTCTGCAAGAATGAAATTCAGTGCATGCTTTGAGAAACTTTCTTTACCGGTTTTCACTCTTCATTTCAATGATGATATGGGTATACCCTGTGGAATTATCAAACTTAAAGGCAAAGAAATACCTGTTTCTGTTGTTCTTGAAAAAGAACCGGATAATTTGAAAGATGAATATAAAATTACTTTTTTAGCAGCTCAGGAAGTTTTCAATGATGTGTTGAATTCTATGGCTGATAACGAAACTTTTACAGTTGTTTAATTAACCAACTGTAATCAATAAGGAGAAGTTATGAGAATTTATTGGGCTACAAAACTACGAGGCTTTCTTAAGCATATAGGTAAGTGTATTGATGGAACAGAATTTATTTCTAAAGAGCAGTTTTATGAGGTAAACAGTAAAGCATCATTACTTAAAAGTAAAATTGTCAGATTGCCTTTGCTCAATCCTTTGGGAGTCTTTCAGATTATAAAAGTTTCTGATAAAGAATGTGACTGTTATGGTTCCTTTAACAGGTTTCTTAATGCTGATAAACCCTATTTCATTTACCTTGAAAACCCAACTGCACTTTATCACTATGCTTTAGGAAGAATTAAGTATCCTATTGGTAAAAAGAAATTCAAAAAATGTCTTGAGAATGAAAATCTTAAATATATAGTTTGTATGTCCGATGCATGCAGAACAACATTTGAAAAGGTTAATGTTAAATTACCTGATGATCTGCCAATAAAGACAATTTATCCTTTAGTGCCTGAGAATACTCATATAAACGAAGCGTTACTAAGACAAAAGTGCTATAGTGAAGAACTTGAGTGCCTCTACTGTGTTCAAGGAAAGAGGTTTTATACTAAAGGCGGACATGAGGTTGTTGAGGTTGTTTCGAGATTACAAAATAGTGGCTTAAAGATAAAACTTAAGATTATTACTAATATTGAAATGCTTAACGACGAAACTATAAGAATTATTGAAAACCATAATGATATTTCATTAAGTGATTTTACTTTAAACTATGATCAGCTGGAGCAGATTTATGCTGAAACGGCTGTGTTGATCCAACCGTCGTCTGATGATTCTTACGGTTTGACTGTTCTTGAGGCGATGAAGGGTGGATGCGCTGTACTCGGCAGCAAATTATATGCGATTCCCGAAATGGTTGAGCATGATTATAATGGTTTAATTATAGATCCTAAATATTGGACCTTTACTTATGAAAATTTACCTAACCCTGAAGCGTGGGGACGTAAGAATAAATTACGATTATCTGAAATTAAATCAGAAAAATATATTAATGATATAGAAAATGCGCTTAAAACGATGTATTCTGACAGAGACAAATTGTATTCTTATGCAAAGAATTCTATTAAGATAGCAAATACGAAATTCGGCAAAGAAACAATCTGTTCTCAGTGGAAAGAAGTGTTTGACAGCATAAAGGAATGTGACATATGACATTTGAAGTTTTGTTAGCAACGATGAATCAGAGTGATGATTCTGTTCTTGATTCATTAGGCATTAAATCAGATGTGATTGTTTGCAATCAAAACGACACAAAGACTGGCTATCGTAAGTATAAAAAAGAAGATTTTAATGTACGGTGGTATGATTTTGAAGAGTATGGTGTTGGATTAAACCGTAACAATGCACTGCTTCGTTCAACAGCTGATATCTGCTTACTTGCGGATGATGATGTAGAATTTGAAGATAATTACCGTGATATAATTCTTGAAGCATTTGAAAATAATCCCAAAGCTGATGTTATTCTCTTTAATATTTATTCCGCTGATGGAAGTAAACGTTCTGATGCAACAAAGAATATCCGAGTCAGATTACATAACTGCGGTAGATATGGTGCAGTAAGAATTGCATTCAGACGAATGAGTGTTATTAAAAATTCAATTTCATTCAACCAGCTTTTCGGCGGTGGCTGTATGTTTTCTGCAGGCGAAGATGTAATATTTTTGCGAACATGTATAGAAAAAGGATTGAATGTAATTGCTGTTCCTGATTGTATCCTCCGCCTCACTGATAAGCGACCATCAACATGGTTTGCAGGACATAATCAAAAATTCTATGAGGATTACGGTTCAAGTTATTACTGCCATTTTGGAAAAATGGCAACTGTTGTAGCGTTTCTTCAGCTTATAAGACGAAGGAAAAAGTTTTTGAACGACTATTCTTTTGTAGAAGCGTGGAAACATACCCGTATCGGCATAAAGAAATATAAAAATTTAAGATAGAATAGCAGGATTTATGAAAAAAATCATTATCGTATGCAATAATATGAAAATTGGCGGTGTGCAGAAAAGTCTTTATAATCTGCTTTGGTCAATTAGTATGGTTAATGAGTATGACATCACTCTTTTACTTTTTTCTAAAAGCGGAGAGTATGTGGATGATTTGCCAAAAAATATTAAAATTATTGAATGTAAAGGTTTGTTCAGATTTCTTGGTAATAGCCAGGATGAATATAAAAACAGCCTTTCAGATACACTTTTAAGAGGTTTCTTTGCAATTGTTGCAAAGTTATTCAGCAGAGATTTTGCACTAAAGTTGATGCTGATTTCAGAACCAAGACTTGACGAATGTTTTGACTGCGCGATTTCATTTCTACACAATGGTCGTAAAAATGCTTTTTACGGAGGTGTGCAGGAATATGTGTTGAAATGTATAACTGCGAAGAAGAAGGTTGCTTTTTTACATTGTGACTATAGAAGTTGTGGAGCGAATTATAAGCAAAACAATAATATGTTAAATAAATTTGATGAAATTGCAGCTTGTTCAGATGGATGCAGAAATACATTTATAGATGTTTTGCCGGATTTAAAAAACAAAGCAGTTACAGTTCGCAATTTTCACAGATTTGATAATATATTGGAAATGTCTGAAGTTGAACCAAAGATTTATGATAAAAACAAAATTAATATTGTTACTGTAGCAAGGCTTTCACATGAGAAAGGAATTGACCGTGCAATAAACGCTATTGAGCATTGTCTTAAGAATGGTGTAGATCTCAATCTCTATATAGTCGGTGACGGTGCAATGTACGAAGAACTTAGGGCGCTTGTTCAAAGAAAAAAAGTTGAAAACAATGTTATTTTTTGTAAAGAACAGAGCAATCCTTACCGATATATGCGAAATGCTGATTTGTTTTTGCTCACTTCATATCATGAAGCCGCTCCAATGGTTATAGATGAAGCGAGATGCTTAGGGCTTCCGGTACTGACAAC
>JAZQZO010000108.1:0-4914 GCA_045634065.1 Acutalibacteraceae bacterium | reverse complement strand
CAATTTTCTTTACTCTCAATCATGTAATTAACATTTTTATTCCTCCGATTTATGTAAATCTTGTTTCTTTCTACGAAACAACATAAGTATAAGACTACCTTCATAATGTTTCAAGAGAATTATTAAAAATTATTAAAACATCAACAAAAAATATAATTATATGTTAATCACATTAACAATTGACAATGGAATATTCTTGTTATAAAATCATATATATAAACATTATTTGAAGGTGAAATTATGACAGAAAACAAAAAATGGCTCGGCACCTGGAGTACCAGCGCAGCTAGAGCAGCTATTCATATACCTCCTCTTATCCATCTTAACAACGCCCTGTGCTTTTCCACAGCCCGAAGCGTAATACGTCCCACCCTCAGCGGTGACAAGATACCTCTGAATATTTCAAACCGTTTCAGGAAAAAACCTCTTCATATTTCCGAAACCACCGTTGCGAATTTCATTGGTGGTAAAGCTAATACCGACATCCCTGTCAATGTTACTTTTAACGGTAAAAAAGATATAACTCTTGAGCCCGGAGAAGAAATTATATCTGACGCTGTGGACTTTAAGGTTGAAGCTCTTAAAAAAATCGCTGTCAGCTTTTATGTCAAAGGTGCTGTTATGCGCACTAAAGGGCTCTACGGCGGTGACACATATCTCAGCCCCGGCAACTGTACTCACGTAAAAAACTACAAACCCTGGTGGCATCTGCATCTTAAAGTTACAATGGCACACCTGCAGACTATACCTTTCCTGACAAGAGTTGATGTTTTAGCCGACGAGGATTGCTACGCTATTGTTATGGCAGGCGATTCAACTTTTGCCAACGAGAAAACCTACTACCTTGCCGAAAGGCTGCAAAAACTCGGTATACACAACGTCGCCGTACTTCAGCAGGCAATTGCCGGCAACCGAATTCTTGAAGACGGCCACGGTATTATCGCTAACCTTTACGGTGAAAGTCTTTTCAAACGCTTTGAAAAAGATATTCTCTCCTGCCCCGGAGTAAAAAAGATAATTCTCAAGGAAGGCATCAACGATATGCTTCATCCCCGTTGCCTTACCGTAGGCGGTCCTAAAATGACAACGGCAAAAGATATAACCGACGGCCTTGCCAAGGTTATAGATACCGCCCACGAGAACGACATTAAAATCTATGTGTCAAAACTGACACCGTTTAAGGGTTGGGGCAAACTGATTGCATTTATCGATGATTTCAAATGGACCCGTGAGACTCAGGACATAGTCGATGATATCAACGCTTGGATTGACACTTCACAATCTGACGGTGTAATCAATATAGACTTTATAAAAGATGAAACTGATCCTGAAAAGATGAAAAAGGAATACGCCATTGATATGCTTCACTACAACCACGAGGCACAGCGTATTTTCGTTGAAAATATCGACGAAAACTTCCTCAGATAAGACATAAAGGCTACTGCATCAAGCAGTAGCCTTTAATTTTATTGATATTAATAGTGAGGTACTTCACATTCACAATATGGGCTTGAACCTGTAAGTTTCCAGAAGAACTTAAGGATAAGCGCGATGAAGTACATAAATCCTGTACTATGACAAACACACTTACATACATCTGCTGCAGTGATTTCTGCAAAACATCTGTCGCAAATAAGGTCACCATTAGCATCGGCATGATCTAAAGCATTGATTGAGGGATTGAACAGAGCAGTAGGATTTACTTGTTTACCATCTTTTTCATAGTAGAAAGTTGAGTTACATGATCCGCAGTGCTTTGAACCATATGAACCTGACTTACCGCAAGTAGGATCTACATATGCCTGTTCTTTATCCCATTTGTGACCCTTAGCAGGAATTTCCTCACCGCCTACTTCTACATTACAGCCCTCAGCTTTACATCTGTACTTAGCGGCGTTACCTTTGCCTGTACACGTAGCTTCAACAGCTTTATCGATTAACTCCATATTGATTGAAGTGTCGTGATAGGGGTTGAGAGCAGTGTTGGGTTTCTCGTAGAAGTGAAGACCTTCTTTATAGTCTATATCCTCATCCTCTAAATCTGTAACCATAGCCTGACCGCATTTTTTGCAAAGATAGCTGTACTTTTCGTTTTCAAGACATTCAGCAGGAGTTAAAAGATATTCACTTTCTTTATCAGCGGGAGCCTTTACAACGTCACCGTTGCCATCAAGGTAACCCTTTGTGGGTCTTGCATGATGTTTACCGCTTGAGAATGCATAATTATCGTTTGTCGCATCTGTAAAGCCGAGTTCGCTTGCATATTTGTTACAAACATCACATCTCTTATAGTATCTTGCAGCATCTGAGCAAGTAGCGGGAGCTGCTTCTCTTGTTGTATCTGAAGCAACAAAATTGTGTTCAGTTGTATCACCGTCAAATGTAGGTTTCTCTGCATCCTCAGGTAAATTCTTAGCATTGAAATCACAACGTGAGCAGTCATAATAATACTTTTTAGGTGTTGTGCAGTTGCCGGGCTGTGCAAGATGTGCATCATCTTTAATCTGTTCTGTAAAATCGTGATTGAGAGCTGTACCGGGAGCAGCTTCTTCTTTCTCAGCATTACAACCATCAACTGTACATTTGAATACGCGAGTACCGTCTGCTGTACAAGTAGCACCTTCAACTGTGCCGTTATCCCACACGTGCTTTACATCACCGTACGCAGCTTCACAAACTGTGCAAACAGCCTTATCTGTGCAGTTAGCTGTACCGCCTCTACAAGGCTCTGTAATCTTTGCAACTTCGCCAACTTCGGGATCGCAAGTTTTGCAAGTCTTTGTATGTGTATCGGCGCCTTCATCTTTTACAAAACCATCGCTGAAGTCGTGGTCAAGAGGACCTGTTGATTCAAACTCTTCTAAGGGAGTGTTACAATCAGCACAATACTCATAACCGTCGTGTCCTACTTTCTGACAGGTTGCTTCTTCAGCTTCTTTCCAAGCCCATCTTTCGTGGTTTTCAGCATCAACTTCGCCGTATTCCTGACCGCAAAGCCAACATTCTGCTTTTGTAATACAAGTTGCATTACCACCTGAGCAAGCAGAAATTACATCTGTTTCACCGCAATATTCACACTCTTCAATAGTATGAGTACCGTCGTTATTAGCTGTAGCCAAACCGAAGTGACCTGATACTCTGTCTACTTTACCATCTATATATGTATATTCTTCGTAATCGGGTTCATCTTCAACATACCCGCCTGCACTTTCACCACACCAAGCACAGGAATAATAATACTTAGCTTTTGAAATACAAGTTGCCTTGTTAGCAAGGTATTTATTATCCTGAACTGAGAAATTGTGATTCTCATAATCATAGTCACCGAAATATCTGTCGCAACCATAACAATATGAGCGTTCGGAACAAGTAGCATCACTGCCTGAGCACGCCACAGTGCCTTCTATATGGTTACCATTTTCATCTACATAACCATAAACACGACGACATTCTGTACACCAAAAAGCGTGTTCTCCATTAATGTTATCAAAAACATTACCATAGAACTGGTGTTCACAAGCTTCTACAGCTAAACCGCTGAAAGGTACAGCAGTCATAACCATAAGCACTGCAAGAATGAGTGATAAAGTTTTTTTGAAATTCTTTTTCATATCTTAGTTTACCTCCATTTAAAAATTCAAATTTTGAGACAGATAAAATATACCATTTTATTAATCATAAGTCAATAGCAAGAATTTATTATTAATCAATAAAGCTATCAAATAACAGAATTTTCCCTAACTTAAAAACAAACTGTAAATACACCTTTCACAAAAGCAACACACAGCCTTTCCCCTGTTAAAAAACTTGAGGAAAAGCTGTGCAAAATGTTGAAAGTTTTATAATTATTTTACATCGTAATCAAGATTGAATTGCTCACCGCAACCGTAATTTTCATATACATAATCGATATCCTTGTCACCTCTGCCTGAAAGACAAGCGAGAATTGAACCGCTCTGATGTTCTTTTGCATATCTGATTGCATAAGCTACAGCGTGAGCACTTTCGATAGCAGGGATAATGCCCTCATATCTGCAAAGCAGGAAGAACGCCTCCATTGCCTCTTCATCAGAAACGGTTTCATAGTTGACTCTGCCTGTATCTCTGAGGTACGCGTGTTCAGGGCCGACACCGGGATAATCGAGACCGCTGGCGATTGAATAAACAGGAAGAGGTACACCGTTTTCATCCTGAAGCAGATAGCTCTCAAAGCCGTGAAGCTTGCCCTTTGTGCCAAACTTCATTGTCGCAGCGTGGTCACCGATTTTTTCACCTCTGCCCAAAGGCTCAATACCGTAAATATCAACAGGAGATGAAAGGAAAGGTGTAAACATACCAAGTGAGTTTGAACCGCCACCAACACAAGCACAAACTGCATCAGGCATAATACCTGTCATCTCAAGGAACTGCTCTTTTGCTTCGATGCCAATAACGGACTGGAAATCTCTTACCATCTTCGGGAAAGGATGGGGGCCGAGAGCAGAACCGATACAATAAATCGCGTGGTCGTATTCTTTAAGATATGCGTCAAAAGCAGCGTCAACTGCTTCCTTGAGAGTTTTCAGACCGTGGGTTACGGGTACCACATTAGCACCGAGCATCTTCATACGAATAACATTGGGATGCTGTTTTTCAATATCCACTTCGCCCATATAAACATCGCACTCGAGACCGAAATACGCAGCAGCAGTAGCAATAGCCACACCGTGCTGACCTGCACCTGTTTCGGCAATGAGCTTTTTCTTGCCCATATACTTAGCAAGCAGACCTTCACCCATACAGTGATTGAGCTTATGTGCGCCTGTGTGGTTAAGATCCTCTCTCTTGAGATAAATCTGACAGTTGCCGAAAAGCTTTGAAAGTCTCTCGCAGTGGTAAACGGGAGTTGGTCTACCCTGGAACTCTTTTCTGATT
>JAZQZO010000107.1:0-3404 GCA_045634065.1 Acutalibacteraceae bacterium | reverse complement strand
TGATAGATGAGATAACAGGTAAAAAGGACATACCTAAAAGGGAGACCAAGCGAATGTTCAGTGATGTTAAGATTTTTCTTAATACAATCAACTCAGCTGTAGATACAATGAAAAAATCAGGCATAAGTGCAGATATCAGACGGGAAGACACAGGTGAAAGCTACATATACAGAATTGAAATACCAAAAAAGCTTATGTATAAGCTTCCTGATAAGCAGATAAGTGTTACAAAGGTGGCTACACTGCAAAGCAGTGATTCCATATAATCATATCTTTCTCTTTCACACCCCAAGAAGAAACCACCCTAAGCGGGTGGTTTCTTCACAGTTTCACGTGAAACAAATTTTTTGAAAAAATCTCTTTTTAGACTTTAAAAATCAAAAAGTCTGTGATATAATTAACTTCATCAAAGCTAAAAACGGCAGAAAGGTAAATATTATGGGAAAAACCATAGCAATTGTTAACCAAAAAGGTGGCGTTGGAAAAACTACAACATCTGTTAACCTGGCAGCTTGTATAGGCAGTTTGGGATATAAAACCTTATTGGTAGATGTTGACCCACAGGGTAATGCCACAAGTGGACTTGGTATAAATAAAAAAGAGGTTGTAAAATCAACCTATGATATGATCGTTGCAGGCATCAAAGCAGAAGAGATTCTTATTGAAACTCCTTTTAAAAAGCTTGACTTGCTTCCGTCAAATATAAATCTTGCAGGTGCAGAACTCGAACTTGTAGATATGCAGGGTAGAGACTCGCGTATCAAAAATGCACTTGCTCCTCTTAAAGAAAAATATGATTTTATTATTATTGACTGTCCGCCTTCTCTTGGACTTATAACTGTCAACGTCCTTGCTTGTGCAGATAGCGTACTCGTGCCGATTCAGTGCGAGTATTATGCACTTGAAGGTTTGTCACAGCTTATGAATACAATCAGACAGGTTAAGCGTTTATATAATCCTCTTATTGAACTTGAGGGTGTGCTTCTTACTATGTACGATGGCAGACTGAACCTTACACAGCAGGTTGTCAATGAGGTTAAACGCTTCTTCCCTCAGAAGGTTTATTCTACAGTAATACCTCGTAATGTTAGACTTTCCGAGGCACCTAGTTTTGGTCAACCGGTACTCTATTACGATAAGTCTTCAAAAGGCAGTGTTGCTTACGTTGATTTTACAAAAGAATTTCTAAAAAAGAATAATAAACGCCCAAGAGGCTGATAAAGGAGGAAAATATGGCACCTAAAAAGAAAGCGGGACTTGGCAAAGGTCTCGATGCGCTTTTTATTGATAACTCCACAGAAGAAAACGGTGACAAATTGGTCAATATCAACGATATTGAACCCAACAGAGACCAGCCGAGAAAGTTTTTTGACGACGAAGCCTTAAAAGAGCTTTCAGACAGCATCGCAATGCACGGCATTATCCAACCTTTGTTGGTACGCCCTTTAAGTGACGGTGGATATCAGCTTATCGCCGGCGAAAGAAGATGGCGTGCTTCCCGAATGGCAGGACTTACCCAGGTACCCGTAGTGGTAAGAGAAATGACAGATATGGAAGCTATGGAGTTAGCTCTTATCGAAAACTTGCAGCGCGAAGATCTGAATCCCATAGAAGAGGCTGAGGGATATAAACTTCTTATGGATACCTATTCGTTTACCCAGGAGCAGGCAGCGGAAAAGGTCGGAAAATCAAGACCTGCAGTAGCAAATGCTATGAGATTGCTTGTTTTACCTCAGGAAGTATTGGATATGGTTAAACAGGGAATAATTTCGTCAGGTCACGCAAGAACTCTTATTCCTCTGTCAGATGAAACCTTAATCATTAAATTAGCTGAGGAAATTTCGCAAAAAGAATTAAGTGTACGAGAAACAGAAAGAATCGTTAAAACTCTTCTCAAACCGAAAAGTGAAATTGTTAGAAATAAGAAGAAGAGAGATTCATATTTTGACGAGTGTGAAATTGCAATACGCGAGGAACTCGGCAGAATGGCCAAAATTAACGTTTCAAAAGGAAACAAAGGCACAATCGAACTTGAATTTTTCAGCAAAGAAGATTTGCAGAGCATATTAGAAGCTCTTGCAAGATAATTAACAAAAGGAGTAATAAAAAATGTTAGATATTAAACTTATAAGAGAAAATCCTGAAAAAATAAAGGCTGCTATGAAAACAAGAAACAAGGATATGGATGCAATTGTTGACGAAATCCTTGCTATTGACAAGCAGGTTAGAGAACTTACACAGAAAGCTGACGCTCTTAAGGCTGAACAGAATGCTGCAAGCAAGCAGATTCCTCAGATAAAAAAAGATGGTGGCGATATCAGCGAGATTATGGCTCGAATGAACGCTATCAAAGAAGAGGTTAAGACTCTTGATGCTGATAAGGCTGAACTTGCAGCAAAACAGAAGACAATGATGTACGAATTCCCCAACGTACCCTCAGACACAACACCCATTGGTAAAGACGACAGCGAAAATATTGAAGTACGCCGTTGGGGCGAACCCAGAAACTTCGACTTTGAAGCTAAGGCTCACTGGGAAATCGGTGCTGATTTAGGTATCCTTGACCCTGAAACTGCTGCAAAAGTAACAGGTGCACGTTTCCATTTCTACAGAGGTCTTGGCGCAAGACTTGAAAGAGCTATCATCAACTTCTTCCTTAACACACATACAGAGAACGGATATACAGAAGTATTCCCTCCCTTTATGGTAAACAGAGCTTCAATGACAGGTACAGGTCAGCTTCCCAAGTTTGAAGAGGATGCATTCAAGCTCACAAATGACTACTTCCTTATTCCTACAGCGGAAGTTCCCGTAACAAATATGTACCGCGACGATATTATGGACGGTGCACAGCTTCCTATGAGTTTCTGCGCATATTCAGCTTGCTTCAGAGCTGAAGCAGGTTCGGCAGGCAGAGATACAAGAGGTCTTATCAGACAGCATCAGTTCAATAAGGTTGAGCTTGTTAAGTTTGCAAAGCCCGAAGAAAGTTATGCTGAGCTTGAAAAACTTACAAACGATGCAGAAAGAGTACTTCAGCTTCTCGGTCTCCCCTACCGTGTTGTTGCTCTTACAAGCGGTGATATCGGCTTCTCATCAGCAAAGACATACGATATCGAGGTTTGGATGCCCTCTTATGGCAGATATGTTGAAATCAGCTCTTGATCAAACTTTGAGGACTTCCACGCAAGACGTGCTTCAATCAGATACAAGAACGGTCCCAAGGACAAGGCTCAGCTTGTACACACCCTCAACGGTTCAGGTGTTGCAGTAGGCAGAACAACGGCAGCTATTCTTGAAAACTATCAGAATGCTGACGGCACAGTTACAATTCCCGAAGCACTCGTACCCTACATGGGAACTGATATTATTAAATAACAAGTAAAGTTCTTTGGGTTACCTTT
>JAZQZO010000106.1:0-6906 GCA_045634065.1 Acutalibacteraceae bacterium | reverse complement strand
GATCCTGAGTGTTACTAGTGATATTACCATCTTCATTATTGTTGCCGCAAGCTGCAAAAGCAAGCAAAACTGCGAGTACCGTAAAAACAGATAAAAACTTTTTCATTTCAATTGCTCCGTCCTGGTTAGAATATTTATATTATACTGAATATATTTTTATCTTTAAGGCGGATTTTATTCATCATCTGAAAACAAAAATCCCCCTGAAAATCAGGAGGAATTGCTTTATTTCTGAATTGAAGGCAGAAGAGCGAAATCTTCATCAGTGAGCTTGTCGGATATGAGCTGATAATAATCGGCTGTTTCCTTGTCCCAATCTGAATAGTTTTCATCTCCGCGTTTATCTTCAAAGCCATAGTTTTCAACGAGATAACGCGAAATATAATCTGTGACCTTCAGAGAACCGTGAATGTTTGTATGGTACTTGTCATAATAGTCAGTCGTTGAATCAAGTCCGATTTCATCAGTAACTGAAGTTACATCAAGAACATCGAAGCCTCTTTCTTTAACTATATCCATTAAAGTGTTCTGCTGACCTCTCTTAACGGCGTCGCTGAGACCCTGAGGAGTAATAACAAAGAGAACATTTACATTTTCTTCTTCGCAATAATCCATAAGATCATAAATACCTTTTTCGAGTTCTTCGGACAAAGGCTCTCTCTCTTCATAACTCCAAAGTTTGTTGCTGACTGTTGCTGTACCGTTTAAAAAGCCGTTATATGAACACGAGCCCTTATAACGCTGTGGTTCTGTTTTAAAATCAGATGCCACAAGCTCAGACCAACGGCTGTGGAAACGAAGAATCGGGAAATAAAACTCCATTCTGTCAGACAGTGAATATCCGCCCACATCTGAGAGATAATCTATCATTTTCAGCTTATTTAAAGTAGTAGGATATCCGTCAAGAACTCTGTGAGTGAAATTATTGGTAGTTTCAACAGATACAAGATTCACGATATAAAGTGCATCGGGCTGAGTTTTTCTGGCATCATCAATAAGATACTTAGCAGAAAAAAGCACTTGTCTTGCATTAGATAAAGGATACACTGTTATACCGAATTCGCCATAGGCAACGGCGGGGGTCCAGAAAGCATAAGTTGCACTTGATCCCAGGAATACAGCATCAAGCGAATTTTCTCTCTGCTGAAAAAAGTCTTTGATTCTTTTGTAGTCTCTTGTATCTGAGTCGCCTGAAAGCAAGGCCTGAACAGAGAAAAAACATACCGAGAATATAAGTATAAAAGCAATTGCTTTGATAACTTTCTTAATTTTCATTATTGATCCCTCAATACTCTTCTTAAAAGTTTGCCGTTGAATGAACGGGGAATCGCATCAATTTTTTCGATGATTGCAGGTACTTTATAGGGTTCAAGATTTGCAGCAAGATGATTTCTTATTGAAACAGGATCAAACTCCGCACCTTTTTTTATCTGAACAAAAAGTTTGGGCACATTTCCTTTAAGAGCGTCCTTTATACCGATACAACCACAGTCGAAAATATCGGGATGCTTCTTGGCAACATCTTCAATTTCATCAGGTGAAACCTTGTTGCCACCCACATTGATTACGTCGCCTTTTCGGCCCAGAAGCACGATATCACCGTCTTCGTCAAAATATGCCTCATCGTTGGAGTAGATACCGCCCTCGAAGAGTACGTTTTTGGTTTCTTCTTCGTCCTTCCAGTAGCCACTGGTATTCATAGGTCCGAAGGATGCGAGAAGGCCTGTATTATCTTCTGAAGATTCAATTTCATTTCTGTCTTCGTCAACAATAACGATTTTAGCATTATACGCCGGCTTACCGATACACTTGGGTTTATCGTTATCGGTGTTAAAGTCGTATATGCAGATGCAACCGCTTTCT
Source organism: Acutalibacteraceae bacterium (assembly GCA_045634065.1). GTDB lineage: Bacteria > Bacillota > Clostridia > Oscillospirales > Acutalibacteraceae > UBA6857. The sequence continues at coordinate 5,043 of JAZQZO010000106.1, read as the reverse complement.
GTACTGCCGTAAAAATTATAGAGATGAGTCTTTGGCAGAAGCTCGCGGATTGCGATTTTATCACCGTCTGCAAGAGGGGCTGAGCCGAACTGAATGTAACGAAGCACATCTTTATATTCGGCAAACTTACCCTTTGAAAGTCTCAGAAGAACTGTCAGCGCTGTTGGTACCAGGTCAATTGAATTAACCTTATAGGTGTCCATCAGCTTGAAAAAGCCCATTACATTCATAACACCGGTGCATAAAACCACGCTTGCACCCTTGACCATATTGCCGTAATATCTTCTCAGACCGTGGGAATGGTTCATAGGTGACGGGATAAGCTCAACGTTATCCTCCTGAAGCTCAACACCGTATATTACGTTTTCTGCAAGAGCTATATTATTTTTGTGTGAGATAACAATGCCCTTTTCTTTACCCGTTGTACCTGTACTGAAAAGAAGCTCTGAAATCTCTTCAGCTTCGGGAAGAGTGTATTCAGCTAATGCTTCACTCTTCGAAGCAAGTTCAGTGAGTTCGGCCATAGTAAGATGTCTTACACCTTCTGTGTCTTCAGGCTTTTTTAAAGTAATGGCAAGAACTGCTTCTGCAGAAGCTACAATTCTCGCTGTTTTATCCCAGGCACAGTTGCGTTCAACAGGAACAAAGATAGCACCGATAAGCTGCATAGCAAGTTCTGCAGCAAGAAACTCAATTGTCTGAGATGCTTCGATAACTATTCTGTCACCTTTTTCTATACCCATAGTCTTCATTGCTGAAGCTATACGGCAGATTTCATCTTTATACTGATCATATGTCACAGCTCGTGTTTCGTCTGCAAGACAAAGTTTATCAGGTTGTGTTACACTATAGCTGAAAACAGCTTCAACAACGGATCTGAACATTGTTTTTTACCTCCGGGGTCAGACTGTACTGAATGTGGGCCAGAAATTCAGAAGCAGATAAGCAATTGCACTCATAAGAGCAACAACTATAACTGTCATTATTACGCCCTCTTTAAACATAAACTTGGGCTTTAATCCGTATCCTACAGGGATTGCACGAATTGAAGTCGGGAGCATATATGAAAGGTTTACACCAATAGATGCTATGTAGACATAAGGAATAGGATCTTTTCCCATACCGTTTACGATGCTGATAACAATGGGAATAGCAACCGCTGCAGTGGCAGTATTGCTTGTTACGTCAGAAAGAAGAATGGTAAAGAGCACAATAACAAATACTATAAGGAAGCCGCTTCCGAGGTTAGCTGCCGCCACAGCCGTACCTATAGCATCTGCCGCACCACTTTTATTGATAAGGGTACCAAGAGCCATACCACCGGCAAAAATGTAGATGAGGTCCCAGATAATCTTGCCCTGAACAACTTTCCACTTCATAAGGCGTTCACCGTCACTCTTCTTGATGAGGAATGAAATGATTGCACAGATGATAAATACATAAGCGGGTTTGAGTCCGGGAAGATAATCCTGATAGAACTGCCTTGTGAATGCAAGAACAGTTGCAATTACAAAGAGTACAAAAGAAATCTTTTCTTCCTTGGTCATCTTAGGCATTTCTTTATAAACCTTAAGGAAGTATTCCTTGGAACCTGCAATCGTTGAACCCTTCTTGCAGTGTCTGATAAGAAGAAATGCAATATTGCTGACAACGAGCACAAGCATAATGGGGAAGAATCGTACAACCCAGGAAGAGTACATATATTCCTCGCCTGTAAGCTGCTCGATATAGTCAACTGTAACCAGGTTCATAGCACCGCCGAGTGGTGTTGCAAGACCGCCGACACCTGCCGCATATGCGATTGTGAGAAGAATGAGAGAGCCGTTTTTGCTGTTTGAGATATCCTCTTCGCCAATAAACTTGAGCATTGAAACAGCTATAGGAGTAATTGTAGCACAAACAACTGCATTGGGAAGAACAGCCGAAAGAGCAGCTGAAAGCAAGAACCAGAACACAATCTGCACACTCAGCTTACCGCCGACGAGTGAAAGACACTTAGCGGCAATTCTCTTGTCAAGGCCTGTAATTTCCCAGGATACGTTGATAATTGATGCACCGAGAAGAAGGAGAATTGTTTCTGATGCATAGTTTGAAATAACTGCAGACATATCAACCAGGTTGAACACCGCATTGACTGCAATTGGCAGGAAAGCCGTTACAGCATAGTCAACAGGACCTGTTACCCACCAGAGAGCCATCCAGACAACTGTTCCAAGAGCACCTCTTGCCTCCTGAGTACCCATAAAGGTATCAGGAAGAAGGAAGTAACAGACAAGAAACAGCGCAGGGCCTAAAATTAAAAGCAATAGATTTTTCTTAGATTTCATATTACATTAACTCCTCTACCATTTCCCACATTGTCTCAACTGACTGGAAGTAGTCAGGCTGAATGTATTCCATAGTAACTGAGATGTCAAATGTTTCTTCAAGTTTAGAGATAATAGTTACCACATCAACTGAATCGATGATACCGTCTTCATAAAGAGAAGTTTCGTTGTCAAAATCGATGTTGGGATAAATTTCCTGTAATGCTTTTTTGAGTTCGTCCATAATTTTTTACCTCGCTTTTTTTAATTTAAAACTGATCATATATAAAGCCGCTGGCATCGTATCCGGGTCCGTAGATACCGAAAATGATAACAGCAAAAATACCCGAGAAAATTATAAGCCATCTGAACACAATGCCCTGCTTCTGAAGTTCCTGTCTGATCGACATTTTTTCCTGAAGCATATCCACTGCCCAGAGAACAAATATTGCAAAAATAACCAATACGAAATTTTTCCAATCAAGTCCGTAACTAAAGATTTTGTCATCGGCAATATATTCCATATGAAGTCCCGAACACATACCGAGGAAAATCTTCAACGCGGCCTTAAGACCGTCGGCTCTGAAGAATACTCTGCCGATACAGCAGATGATGAATGTTCTTGCCATCTGCCACAGCTTCCAGGAGAAAGCCTCGGTATCTATTCCCATCTTCTCATTGAACTTTTGACAAAGAGGCTCAAATACAGTACCTGCAATCATAATCACCGCATAGAACAGGCCCCAGGCAACATAGTTCCAGGAAGCGCCGTGCCAGGTACCCGTTGTAACCCACACAATAAATATGGGGAAACAAGCAGCAAAGAGCTCAGAGAACTTCTTGCTCTTGGATGTTTTCTTGACTTTCTTGACCAACTTGCTGACTGAGATGGGATAGTAGATATAATCCTTGAACCATTCACCAAGTGACATATGCCAGCGTCTCCAGAATTCGGGGATATTCTTGGAGAAGTAGGGATGGTCGAAGTTTTTCTGAAGTTTTATGCCAAACATTTCAGACACACCCGAAACGATATCGATACAACCTGAGAAGTCTGCATAAATCTGAACCGAATAGAGAACTGTTGCGATTACGAGAATGATACCTGCATAATCTTTATAGTTATCATAAATTTCACCAACAAAAATATTGAGACGGTCTGCAATAACCAGCTTTTTGAAAAGACCCCATATCAAAAGCTGAGCACCGCTTGCAACCTTAACGCTGTCAAAAGCAATACCCTCTTTTGGTACCTGAGCAATAAAACGGTTGTATCTGTCTATAGGTCCCTGCACAACGTGGGGGAAGTAGGTGAGATAAACGGCGTAATTGAGGAAACTGTTTTCTGCTTTGTATCTCTTCCAGTAAATATCAAGCACATAGCTGACAGCCATAAAGGTGTAGAATGACACACCCAAAGGTACAATCATCTTGAACATTTCAAGCTGAGGAAGATTTAGGGCTGAGAATATTCCGTTGACATTCTCGAGTACGAAAGCTGTATATTTGCATACAACCAACAATCCCACCGCAACAAACAAAGATAACACCAGGAATTTTTTAGCCTTGGCTTTTGATGCTGCTTTAACCTGCTTCTTCTCTGCCACATTGGCACACTCTTTGAGAAGCATCGCTTCCTGAGCATAAATTTTACCCATCGACTTACCTGCAAAAAAAGTTGCAAGAAGTGTCGCAGCCATAAAAGGTACATATTTGATTCCCGCGTAAACGTAGAAAAATATATTTGCCGCAAGTAGAATATACTTCTGTATCTTTTTCGGACAGATATAGTAAAGAAGTACCACTATACCTGAAAACAACAGGAAAGAAAAAGATTGATAACTCATTTTCTTCATTACCTCACTTTCTTTAGCGGAAATATGAGTTTTTATTACATAACCAGTGTAATAATACTATTTTTCTGTTTAATTTTTATGTTATATTTGTTAACTCACTATGAATATGGTTTTGTTGTGTTTCAAAATAATTCCTGAAGAAAAAACTAAAATCCCATCGCCCGGGCAATGGGATTGATTTTTAACTTTCAAGACAGGCAACCAGAGAGTTATCCTCAAGCAGAGTGTTGAGGTTATATACATACAGCATATGGCTGAATTCATTTTCTTTGATAATACTGTCGAGACTGTCAGTGAGATATCTCGGATCGATGACAACTATTTTGCTGAAATAAGGTGTCAGCATAGGAATCATACAATTTGCATAAGAGTCCTTGATAAGAAGAAGATTTCTTCCCTCAGGTGCAACCGTTGAAATTATAACCTTATCATAGTTGCCACCGAGAAAGACTTCATATTGATTCTTTTCTTTAAGTTTATCACCGAAGAAAAGCGAAGCTGTCTTATCACCTGAAGCTTCAAAATATGCCACATAGGTGCCCTCAGATTTTTTCGGCACGCAGATTTCAATTTTGTCTGTTGTATCGTGTACACCTGAAGTAGATGCCAGAGTACCCTCAAAGGTGGTTGAAACCTCATAGAAATCAAACTTCTTATTTATTTCTGCCCTATCGGTTTCAAATCCCCACTCAAGACATAGCTCTCTGAAAAGAAGGTATGCACCACGTGTTGTCCAATGGTGGTCAGTCTTGTAATAAAGTTCAGACTTTTCCGCGTATTTAGTCAGTATCCCTGAGGCTGAGGGCCAGTAAATGTCCTGGTTGTTTATCTGTTTTTTCACAGCTTTAATCTGCTCATCCTGACTTGGCATTTCCAAATGT
>JAZQZO010000105.1:0-2144 GCA_045634065.1 Acutalibacteraceae bacterium | reverse complement strand
TGTCTTATCGGCTATTGCTTATGGTCAATCGCTTACACAATGGTTAACGTGCCTTACGGCTCACTTCACAGTGTAATTACTGACAAACCCAATGAGAGAACTTCACTTTCAACATTCCGTAGTGTTGGTGCAGCTCTTCCTGCTATCGTTATTATGATCGTCCTTCCCGGTATCGTTTACAATAAGGTTGAAAACCCCGTAACAGGTATCACAGAAGAAATACTCAAGGGTGAAACACTTCTTCCTGTTGCCCTTGCAATGTCAGTAGTTGCTTTTGGTACTCTCTGGGGTACAACAAAGCTCGTTAAAGAGAGAGTACAGCGCGAAACAACAACTGAAAATGTTACAGGCGTAAAGGCCATTTTCTCCGCTTTCCACTCATTCTTCACAAACAGAGCTATGGTTGGTGCAACAATCGCTACAGTAGCTTCAGTTGCTCTGTTCAACTCAACAATGGCTCTCAACAATATGGTATTCCAGTATTTCTTCAAGGATACAAGCAAGGTTGGTATCGCTATGGTTGGCTCATACGCTCCTATGATCGTATTTATGGCTATCCTTGGCAAGATCACAGCTAAGTACGGCAAGAAGACTGTTATCGTAAGCTGTATGCTTATCGGCGCTCTCGCAGGTGTTGTAGCTCTTGTACTTGCAGCTAATGGCTTTGTAACAGGTATGCTCGTATACATCATCTGCCTTATGGGACTTAATATCGGTAATGCTGTATTCCAGATTTCCGTTTGGGCTATCGTTGCGGACTGTATCGAAGTAAGCTACCGTAAGACAGGTAAGAGCGAAGAAGGTTCACTCTATGCTCTCTACTCATTCTTCCGTAAGCTTGCTCAGGGTATCGGTCAGGCTGTAGTATCTTGGGGCCTTGTTGCTATCGGCTTTATTGAAGGTGAAAATGCAGTTCAGGCACCTGATTTTGGTGATAAGGTTCTTATGCTTTACCTCGCTGTTCTTGCTGCAGGTTCACTTATCGCATTCCTTTCAATGAAGTTCATCTACAACATCACTAAGGAAGATGAAAAATCATTCGGCGCAAAGGCAGATGATACAGCTGCTGAAGCATAAAAGCTAAATATGACACTACCTTGCATTTGCAGGGTAGTTTTTTAGTCGCTACAGGAGGGTACTCCGGTGGCTCCTGAGCCGAAGGAACTTCGGCTGAGCACCCCGTGGGGTGCTCTCAAAACCCTTTGGGATTTGCAGGAGCCGCAGGACGTCCCGACTAGCAGAAAGTTCAAAAAATCTTCACAAAAAAATACGGATTTTCATTGACAAAGTGAAAGTCTTATGCTATACTCATTCATACCGCATGTAAAAGGCGGCGTGATTTGTCACGCCAAAAAGATAGAAATTATCTGCCTCAGATCAGCGAGTCCATAATAAAGGAAGGAAAGAAAAATGTACGCAATTATCGAAACAGGCGGCAAGCAGTATAAGGTAGAAGCAGGCGATACTCTCTTCATCGAAAAGCTTGACGTAGAAGCAGACTCCGAAATTACCTTTGACAAGGTTATCGCAGTAGCAACAGATGACGGCATCAAAGTTGGTGCTCCCTATGTTGACGGTGCAACAGTAACAGCAAAGGCAATCAAGAACGGTAAGGGTAAGAAGATCACAGTATTTACTTACAAGCCCAAGAAGAATGCTAAGCGTAAGATGGGTCACAGACAGCCTTACACTAAGGTTGAAATCGCAGCTATCAACGCTTAAGTTATGACGAAGGTAGTTTTTTACGAAAAGGATGAAAACTTAATAGGCTTCCTGATTAAAGATCACAGTGGATATGACGAAGAGGGTTATGACGTTGTTTGTGCAAGCGTATCTTCGGCAGCGTATCTCACAGCTAACACTCTGACTGAAATAGTTGGTGCAAAAGCTGATGTCGATTTAAAAGAAGCGTATTTCAGTTTTACTCTCAACGATAAAATCAATGAGGGACAAAGTCATCTGAAAGGTTTAAAACTTCACCTGGAATCACTAGCAGGTGACTATGACGAATATATAACCTGCAAAACAGAAACTGTTTAAGAATAATACGGAGGTGTAACAAATGCTTAAGATAAATATCCAGTTATTTGCTCACAAAAAAGGTATGGGTTCAACCCGTAACGGTCGTGACTCTGAATCAAAGA
>JAZQZO010000104.1:0-3574 GCA_045634065.1 Acutalibacteraceae bacterium | reverse complement strand
GTCATTCAAGGAAACAGGTGCTATTGACAGAACGGTTATGTTCTCAAATCTTGCCAATGATCCTGCTATTGAGCGTATTGCAACACCGAAAATGGCTCTCACAGCGGCAGAGTACCTTGCATTTGACAAGGGTATGCACGTGCTTGTAATTCTCACCGATATAACAAACTATGCCGATGCTCTTCGTGAGGTTTCAGCTGCAAGAAAAGAGGTGCCCGGAAGAAGAGGTTATCCCGGTTATATGTATACAGACCTTGCTTCTATCTACGAAAGAGCAGGCAGACAAGAAGGTAAAAAGGGCAGTATTACACTTATTCCTATTCTTACAATGCCCGAAGATGACAAGACTCATCCCATTCCCGACCTTACAGGTTACATTACAGAAGGTCAGATTATTCTCTCACGTGAGCTTCACAGAAAAGGTGTTGTACCTCCCGTTGATGTACTTCCTTCACTTTCACGACTTAAGGATAAGGGTATAGGTGAGGGCAAAACAAGAGCTGACCACTCGGGTACAATGAATCAGCTTTTCCCAGCTTATGCAAGAGGTAAAGACTGCAAGGAGCTTATGGTAATTCTCGGTGAAGCAGCTCTGACTGATATTGATAAACTCTATGCTAAGTTTGCCGACGAGTTCGAAAAGCAATATGTTTCACAAGGCAGTGAAACAGACAGAACCATAGAAGAAACTCTTGATATCGGTTGGAAACTTCTCTCAATACTCCCGAGAAGCGAGCTGAGAAGAATTTCAGACGAATTTTTGGATAAATACTATATTGAAAAGTAGGTGACAGACAAGTGGCGGTAATGAATGTAAATCCCACAAGAATGCAGCTTACAGAGCTTAAAAAGAAGCTTATTACCGCACGTCGTGGTCATAAACTTCTCAAAGATAAACGAGACGAGCTTATGAGACAATTCCTTGAGCTTGTCAGAGAAAACAAAGAGCTTCGCAAAACTGTTGAAGATGCAATAAAGCGAGCTAACACCCATATGGCTATGGCCTGCGGTGATATGAGTGACGAAAGTCTCGATGTTGCACTTATGATGCCCAGTCAGAAAATGAGCCTTGAACTAAGTCAAAAAAACATAATGAGCGTTATGGTGCCAAAGTACGATATGAAGTTCAAGACAGCTGATAAAGGAGATATTTATTCTTACGGCTTCGGTTTCACAAGTGGCGATCTTGACGGCGCAATAAAAGATTTTGCAGATATAATGCCTTTGATGCTTCGTCTTGCAGAAACAGAAAAGACCTGTCAGCTTTTAGCTTCTGAGATAGAAAAAACACGTCGAAGAGTCAATGCTCTCGAGCACGTTATGATTCCCGACTATGAGGACACTATCAAGTTTATTACAATGAAACTCGAAGAAGCTGAGAGAAGTAATATTACAAGGCTTCTCAAAATTAAAGATATGATGCTTCAGCAGACATACAATTACGAATAAAACTATGCGGGTGACGGATTGCAGCCGTCACCCGTGCTGTATAGGTTAGCTTATGAACGAAAAAGAAATTCTTATTTCACACGCTCTCGACAAAAAACGGCAGAGCAGTGAAAACTCAATGATTGCCCATACTAATTTTCTTTCTCTTGATGAGATAAGCATTGTCAAAACCACCGACAGAGAGTATAACGAATACACCGATACTTTTTATTACGGCGGCTACGACGACAGCGAAAGACAGATTGCACTCTACATACCGAAGTTTTACAGCACTGAGGATGTTTGCTCTTTTCTCAGGGATAACGAGGAAGAAAATCCTCTTTGCATCGTTCGCCTTAAAAAGGATAAATTCACTACTCTCAGCCACCGTGACTATCTGGGTGCAATTATGGGTCTCGGGCTTAAAAGAGAAATGGTGGGCGATATCAAGGTCACAAATCAGGGTGCTGATGTTTTCTGCCTTAAAAGTGCCGCTGAGTATATTTGCGATAACTTGAAAAAGTCGGGTAGGGGTAGTGTTACAGGTGAAATTCTCTCTGTCAGCAAATTCACTTCAGCTCAAGATAAATATGAAATCCTCTTCACAACGGTGTCATCCCTTCGTCTTGACGGTGTTATTGCTGCTTTCTTCAATCTTTCCCGCAGTACCGCTGCCGAAACGGTGAACAAAGGACTTGTCTATGTAAATTCATCTCAATGCTTAAAGTGTGATTTCATCATCAAAGAGGGTGATAAAATTGTCCTGAGAGGCAAAGGCAAAACCGTGCTCACAGAGGTTAAGGGTACCAGTAAAAAAGGCAAACTTAAAATCGAATATAAAAAATATGTTTAAGCACTGATTTTAAATCGGTGCTTTTTGTATATATGAAACTTTAAGGTAAAAGATATTATCGGTGATATAATGAAAACTTTTACTTCAGACTATAACAGTAATCTTCATATGATAAACGAGACTCTAAGAGTAGGGGAGAGCTTTGATATTCTTATCAAACGCCTAAAAATAGGCGGTCGAAAAGCGACTTTCTACTGTCTTGACGGTTTTGTTAAAGACGAGATGTTTGAAAAAGAGCTTGAATACCTTTCAAAGCTCACCAAAGAAAACCTTGATGGAATATATGATGCGGATGATTTTCTGGATACTTATATAACCTATATTGAGTGCAGTGCCGAATATGACCTTGAGAAAGTTATAACTTTTATTCTTTCTGGTGCTGTTTGCTTGATTGTCGAGGGCTTTTCCAAGGCTATTATCATCGACTGCAGAACTTACCCTGCAAGAGATGTGCAAGAGCCCGAGTCTGACAAGGTGCTTCGTGGCTCACACGAAGGTTTTGTTGAAACGGTCATTTTCAACACGGCTCTTATTCGTAGAAAAATTCGAAATCCAAACCTGACTCTCAAATGCTACCAGGTTGGCTCTGAGTCCAAAACCGATGTGATAATCTGCTATCTCGAAGATGTCGTTGACAAAAAACAGCTTGATATTCTGACAAAAAAGCTACAAAGCATCAAGCCTAAGCACTTGTCTATGAGTCAGGAGAGCCTTAAAGAAAGTCTTATGCCATCACAGGCGTGGAATCCGTTTCCGAAGGTGCGATACACCGAAAGACCTGATGCTGCAGCGGCTTGCATATACGACGGAAACATTGTTGTACTCACCGACGGCTCCCCATCAGCGATGATAATACCAACAGGTGTTTTTGATTTCGTTCAGGATATCAACGACTATTATTTTCCGCCTCTCATAGGCACATTTCTGCGGTTTGTCAGAGCTGTCGTATTTGCCCTGTCAATGCTCCTCATACCCATTTGGTACTTGCTGGTGGTCTATGAGGAAAACCTGCCGGATGCCCTGAAATTTATGATGATAGAAGAAAAATACACGGTACCGCTGATCGTTCAGCTTCTTATTGTTGAGTTCGTCATCGACACCTTGCGCCTTGCTTCTCTAAACACGCCAAGCGCTTTGAGCAGTTCTTTCAGTGTTGTCGGCGCTTTGGTACTGGGCGAGTTTGCAGTACGCTCGGGTTGGTTCGTGTCAGAGGTAGTTTTATTTATGGCTTTTGTTGCCATTTCAAACTTCACTCAGGCATCCTATGAGTTGGGTTATGCTATGAAGATTTCA
>JAZQZO010000103.1:0-4418 GCA_045634065.1 Acutalibacteraceae bacterium | reverse complement strand
GCAGGTGTCCTGATGCACATAACCTCCCTACCGGGCAAGTACGGTATCGGTGTTATGGGTGAAGGTGCCCGCAGATTTATAGACCAACTTTGTGAGATGAACTTCCGCTATTGGCAGGTGTTACCCCTTAATCCTACAGATGCAAGCGGCTCACCCTACTGCTCATACAGTGCCTTTGCAGGAAACATCGCACTTATTGACCCCGACATTCTCTATGAAAAAGGCTTCGTATCTGAAGCTGACATAAAAGAATGTGAGTATGACGGTAGTATCTACTGCACTGATTATAACTTCGCATACATTACACGAATGGCTCTTCTAAAAAAAGCCTTTTCAAATATAGACAGTGATACAGCTGCCCTCATAAGAATTTTCAGAGAACAGAACACTTGGGCAGAAGATTATGCCTACTTTATGGCACTTCGTGATTTCTATGATGAAAAGCCCTGGTGGCAGTGGGATGAAAAACACGCCCGTTACAGTAAAGCTCAGAAGTGCAAAGGCGATTTCGCAGAGGCTATTGCTTTTTATGTTTTCACGCAGTATGTGTTCTTCACTCAGTGGAGAAGCCTTAAGGAATATGCAAACTCAAAAAATGTCTTCATCTTAGGCGATATGCCCATATATGTCAGCCGTGACAGTGCTGACGTGTGGAGTGATATTTCACTCTTTGAGATAAATGAAAAGTCTCTTGCTCCAACTCACGTGGCAGGCGTACCCCCCGACTATTTCTCCGAAGACGGTCAACTCTGGGGGAATCCGCTTTACAATTGGAATAAGATGAAAGAAACAGGCTATGAGTGGTGGATTCACAGACTCGAATGTTCTCTCAAGCTCTACAACAGAGTGAGAATTGACCATTTCAGAGCATTTGCTTCCTACTGGTCAGTACCCGCTGAGAGCAAGACAGCTAAGACAGGTGAGTGGCTAGAGGGCCCCGGTATGAGCCTGTTTGATGCAGTAAAAGAGAAGCTCCCTGAAGCAGATATTATCGCAGAAGACCTTGGCACCTTCGGTGAGGATGTAATCAAACTCCTTGAAGACACCAACTTCCCGGGTATGAGAGTTATTCAGTTTGGCTTTGACCCTATGGGTGACAGCACTCACCTACCTCATAATTATCCTAAAAATTCCGTTGCTTATGTTGGTACCCACGACAATAACACTATCTTAGGCTGGCTGTGGGATGCAACACCTGATGAGAGAGCTTATGCTCTTCGTTATTGCTGCTTCGGCGGTAACAATTGGGGTGACGGTGGCCCATACAGCGGTTCTTGCAGAGCTGTTATTGAAACTGTTTGGAAAAGTGCATCCGATACGGCTATTATTGCAGTTCAGGATATGTGTGGTTACGGCAAGGATGCCAGAATGAACATCCCCGGCACAGCAGAAAAGAACTGGACTTTCAGAATGAGCAAAGAGGGTCTTGACTCTATTGATAAAGCATACTACAGAGAGATAAATCATATTTATCGCAGATATTATTAAATTCGGAAAGGATTTTGAAAATGATAGAAATCATCAACCACGGTGTACATCTTGTCGGTGGCAGAGAGCTTATCGACGGTACAACCGAAGAACAGAAAGCAAAACTTTCATCAATGGGTCTTGAGGCTCGTGATGACAGAAACGGCACTATTGCCTACTCAATCTTAAACTCACACAACACAACTCCCGGTGCTGAAAAAATGAGAGTAAAGTTCGACTCACTTATCTCTCACGATATCACTTATGTTGGTATCATTCAGACAGCACGTGCAAGCGGTCTTAAGAAATTCCCCATTCCCTATGCTATGACAAACTGCCACAACAGCCTTTGTGCAGTTGGCGGCACCATCAACGAAGACGACCACGTTTTCGGCCTTTCTGCGGCTAAGAAATATGGCGGTATATATGTTCCTGCTAATCAGGCAGTTATTCATCAGTACGCAAGAGAAATGATGTCAAAATGCGGTAATATGCTTCTCGGTTCAGACAGCCACACACGTTACGGTGCTCTCGGTACTATGGGTGTTGGTGAAGGCGGCCCCGAGCTTGTAAAACAGCTTCTCAGTAACACTTGGGATATCACACCTCCTCAGGTTGTTCTTGTTTATCTCGAAAATGCTCCCAAGAGAGGCATCGGCCCTCACGATGTAGCTATCGCTCTTTGCGGTGCAGTATTCAAAGAAGGCCTTGTTACCAATAAGGTACTCGAATTTGTAGGCCCCGGTGTAAAAAATCTCAGTATGGATTTCCGTATCGGCATCGACGTTATGACAACCGAGACAGCCTGCCTTTCATCAATCTGGGAAACCGATGAAAAGGTTAAGGACTTCTACACAGTTCACGGCAGACCTCAGGACTATAGAGAGCTCGTACCCGAAAAGGTTGCTTACTATGATATGGCAATCAAGATTGACCTTGCCAAAATGGAAAGTATGATTGCTCTCCCCTTCCACCCCTCAAACGCTTATACTATTCACGAGCTTCAGCAGAACCCCGAAATTCTCCGTGAAGTTGAAAAAGCAGCAAAGGCTCAGTTCGGCGATAAGGTTGACTTTAACCTTATGGATAAGGTTGTTGACGGTAAAATCCTCATTGACCAGGGTGTTATAGCAGGTTGTGCAGGCGGTATGTTTGAAAACATCTGTGAAGCCGCAGCAATTCTTGACGGCAAGAGCACAGGCGACGGTTACTTCAATCTTTCAGTGTACCCCTCAAGTGTGCCTGTTAACCTTGCGCTTATCAGAAACGGTGTTCAGGGTAAGCTCCTTGAAGCAGGTGCAGTATTCAAGCCTTGCTTCTGCGGTCCTTGCTTTGGTGCAGGCGATGTGCCCGCTAACAACGGTCTTTCAATCAGACATACAACCCGTAACTTCCCCAACAGAGAAGGCAGCAAGCCCGGTGACGGTCAGCTTTCAGGCGTTGCTCTTGTTGACTCACGCTCAATTGCTGCAACTGCCCTTAACAAGGGTGTACTCACAGCAGCAACCGATATTGAAATTCCCGAATATGACAGCGCTTATGCTTTCGAGCAGGGCGTATATGAAAAGAGAGTATATCAGGGCTTCGGCAAGGCAGATGAAAGTGCAGAACTCAAGTTCGGTCCCAACATCACAGACTGGCCAAAAATGTACGCTCTTGAAGATAATCTTCTCGTTAAACTCGCTTGTGTTATCCACGACGATGTAACAACAACCGATGAACTTATCCCCTCAGGCGAAACTTCATCCTACCGTTCAAACCCTCTTCGTCTTTCAGAGTTTGCTCTCTCACGCCGCGAACCTCAGTATGTACCTCGTGCTAAGGCAGTAGCTGCCGAAGAGGCAAAGAGAAGAGAAAGCAACTCATCAAAGGAAGTTATCAACATTCTTTCAAAGGTATGTGCAAATCCCGAAGACACAGCAATACACACTCAGTTTGGTTCTTGTGTCTTTGCAAGACGTCCCGGTGACGGCTCAGCAAGAGAACAGGCAGCTTCCTGCCAGAAGGTACTCGGCGGTTTTGCTAACATCTGCTATGAATTCGCAACCAAGCGTTATCGCTCAAACTGCATCAACTGGGGTATTCTTCCTTTCACACTTGATAAGGAAAGAGAATTTAACTATTCTGACGGCGATTATGTTTTCGTACCCGGTATCAGAGAGGCTATCAAGAATGGTGTAGAGACTATTCCCGGCAAGGTTATCACCAAGGACAGCGTTGAGGACATCACTCTTTATGTCAAAGGTCTTACAGAAGAAGAGAAGACTATTATTCTTGATGGTTGTCTTATGAATTACTATAAGGCACAGATGAAATAAGAAAATACCTGCCCGGCGAGGGCAACACAAAAAAATTTAAGACAGTCTGATATTCAGGCTGTCTTTTTTTGTTGAAGCGCTACTTGGTTTAACCGTGGAGATTACTCTTTTCTCGCCGTTTTTTGCTGTAACTTCAGGTATGCTACTGACGAGCAGGTCGGTTTAATTCATAATTCATAATTCCTCATTCATAATTAGTCTTGCTCGCTGGAGCCGCTGGAGCTCTTACTTTTGTCGGTTGTGACAAAAGTAAGCAAAAACACGCTTTTTCTCGAAGGGCCGAAAGAGTGAAAAATCACCGCTTTGGTTTGTTTCTTTGTCTTTTATTCTCTACCCTTTCTGCTCACCTTTTTCGTAGATTTAGGTTTATCCTTATCGGTGATTTTTCAATTTCTGCTCTCTGCTTCTCGGGTACTCTTTTCCGCACATCTCTATTTAAAACGGCTTTTCTACTGCCTGTCTGCTACTTTCTGCTGTTTTACATAGTGTTCCTTTTCGGCACCTTATTCTGCTTTATCTGCTTTGGTTCTCCGCCAGCGGAGTCGCTCTTTGATGTTTTGGCAAGTTTTTCGAGGTTAGTTTGCTTTGCTGACGCTTGTTTTAGTTTGATGTGGAGGGTGGGGCGGCTCCGTG
>JAZQZO010000102.1:0-4718 GCA_045634065.1 Acutalibacteraceae bacterium | reverse complement strand
TATTGAAAATCTTACCCGAGTAATCGGCAGAGTCAAAATAGTTTTTATAGGGTGAAACCTCGCTGAACTTTCTCGCTCTTTCATCTGCAATCTCAACCTTTTTCATACGGTCAATTCTGGTGTGCATCAGATTATCATACTTCTGATTGTTACCGATAAGATAGTAGTGATCGTTACTCCAGATCATGGCATAGGGGCTGACACAAAACTCTTTTTCTTCGCTGACAACACTACCTTTTTCCGCATCAAGCTGACGCTTGCTGTAGATGAAGTTGATTCTTTTGCCCGTCTGAATTGCACGGCTGATGATATCGATATTATAGTATATCTCCTCATTGAAACACTTGTGGCGTTTTTCGATATAGACCTGCCTTTCTAGCATTGTTGCCTGAGAAGTACTGCACAGCGTGCCTATCTTTTTAATAAGCTCCTTGGTCTTTTTCGGTGTGATAAAGTTTGCAGCCTGAACAGCGTCAATGAGAAGACGAAGCTCCGGAAGTTCAAAATCTCTCGAGCAGATGCAATAGCCAGGCTTCGGCTGTCTGACGGAAATAATATCAACGCCGTACTCCTTGAGGGTTTTGACGTCAGAATAAATTGACTTTCTCTCGCATAAGATCCCTTTGCTTTCGAGCATATCGCTGATTTCATCTACACTTATAGGATGATCTTCGTCGCTATTTTCTTCAAGGAAGCTTTTTATGTATAGTAGTTTCATTTTGGTGTAGCCTTTGTCTGCCATAAAATCACCTCGTAATTAAAACGTGTTTTTGATTCGTCCTGCCTCGCCTGAAAGGAGAGGTGGGAGACCAAAGATCTGACGGAGAGGTTAACCGCGATAACAAAACGAATACCTGCCCGACGAGGGCACTGAAAATATTCATTCTACACAAATAACAATTATTGAATTACGCTCGCCGCGAGGCGTTACTTTTCCTGGCGTGGAAAAGTAACCAAAACACGCTCTTATTTTCATTCCTTTATTAAACTGCGGAGCCCCGATTTACGAGGCTCCTGATTTTTTTAATATGTCATTTTTGCATTGAGCTCTCTGATAACATCCTCGTCAATCTTAACAAGTTCACGGTCATATGAAAGAATACCGTTTACTTCAAATTCAACGTCTGATACCTGAGTGTAAACCGTAGCACTAAGACCCTTCTTGATATTGGGTATAATCTGCTTTTCGTGAAGCTTCTTATAAGCATTTGTCAAAGCAGCCTTGTTAGCATACATCTGATAACCGAAGCTCTTTTCCCAGTTCCATACGTGATTTCTTATCTTCTGGCTGTAACCGCCGAATTCACTGAGAACTATAGGTCTGCCGTCATACTTGGGAAGTACAACAGGAAGAATATATTTATGCATACTTCTGAAGTCGCAACCCTTCTGGTCGTACCAACCACTTGCGTGGTCAACAAAACGTGAGGGATCTGCCTCTTTAATAGCGTCACCGATACGCTTAGCATCAAACTGTCCCCAGCCCTCATTGAAGGGTACCCAACAGCAAATTGAAGTGTAGTTGTAAAGGCAATCAATCATCTCGAAGAGTTCTTCTTCAAACTGAAGTCTCCATTCGATTCTGTCTCTGTTGAAGATTTTATATGCATTGTCTTTTTTGGTGAGGTTTACAAGGGGGTTGAGTACACCGTAAACATTGGGAAGCACACCTGCGTGGAATGTGTTGAGTGCCTTACCGCCACTTACCATATCCTGCCATACCAGCATACCCAGCTTATCACAGTGATAGTACCATCTTGCAGGCTCAACCTTGATGTGCTTACGAAGCATATTGAAGCCTAAATCTTTCATCTTTTCGATGTCGTAAATCATAGCTTCATCTGTGGGTGGTGTGAGACCGCCGTCTGACCAATATCCCTGGTCAAGAAGGCCTCTCTGGAAGTAGGGTTCGTTGTTGAGGAAGAGTCTGTTATAGCCTTCATATTCGCCAATGCTGTACTTTCTCATACCGAAATAGCCCTTAATGCCGTCAAGGACCTTGCCATCCTTTGAAAGTTCGAGAACAAAATCATAAAGGAAGGGGCTTTCAGGGCTGCAGAGTTTCATATCGGGAACAGCAATTTTGTCGTCAGCCGAGATAGCTTTTTCAGCCACAACTGTTTCGCCGTCGTAAATTTTAATCTTAAGGTCACCGCCACCGACAACATCAGTCTTAATAGCGATAACGCCTGTGTCGATGTCGGGAGTAGCCTTATATGAAGCGATGTAGCTGTCATTTACAGCTTCCATCCATACTGTCTGCCATATACCTGAGGTTGAGGTGTACCAGAAGCCGTGAGATTCGCTTGCCTGCTTACCTCTGTTCTGCCAGCCCTCATCTGTGGGGTCATAAACTCTCACAACGAGTTCGTTTTCGCCATCAATAAGAGAGTCTGTGATATCAATAACAAAAGGACAGTAACCGCCGATGTGTGAACCGACTTCTTTTTTATTGACAAAAACCTTACATTCCCAGTCAACAGCACCGAAGTGAAGAAGCGTTCTCTTGCCCTTGAAAGATTCAGGAAGAGTTATCTTCTTTCTGTACCACAAGCGGTCATCTTTGCTCACTCTCTTGCAGATGCCTGAAAGACAGCTTTCAACTGCAAAAGGTACTCTTATTTCGTCATTATATTCATCGCACCAATCGATGTCGCCTGTGATAGCGAAGTCGAACATACCGTTGAGGTTAATCCAATCTTCTCTGACCATCTGAGGTCTGGGATACTCGGGAAGGGGAAGATCGCACATAGCCTCGTCTGCCCAACGTGTTTTTAATGTCATCATAATATATTTTTCCTCCTGTATTTTTCTCTTTCTTATTTAAGATAAGCTGTGCTTACCCAACCTGTATAGCCGTATGTTGTATCCTGAACATATACCCAACCTGATACGCCCGATTTATAGCCGATAACCTTAACAGGGTAACTGATGGGCACAAGACCAACGATATCGTAGCTTGTTGAGGGGCCTTTTCTAACGTTAAGACCGTTGGTTGTGTATTTTATTTCAGCAGTAGCATATTTCTTGTCGGGTGATACTGTACCTGACTGAACAACACTTTCACTCTGAGGTCTGCTGTCTGCAAGATAGCTTGCACTCACCCAACCGTAAACACCGTAGCGGTTGCTCTTGATATAGCAGAAACCGTTTTCTTTTGCGAGTACCACAACATCAGCACCCTTTGAAAGAGAAAGTACTTTGTAGGACTCGGTTGTAGGCTTGCTTCTGAGTGTGAGACCTTCAACTGTAACATAAGCAGTGTAGCTCTTTGAAAGATATGAAACAGGCTTTTTAACTTCTACATTGTTGATACCTAAGCCTTCAGTTACAGTTGGCTTACTTGTAACAGGCTTTGTGGTTACAGGTTTTGTGGTTGTGGGATTAGTTACAGGTCTTGTTACGGGTTTTGTAGTAGCAACCGGCTTAGTTGTTGTGGGTTTAGTTGTAGTTGGCTTTGTAGTAGTTGGCTTTGTAGTAGTCGGTTTAGTTGTTGTAGGCTTGGTTGTTGTAACAACTGTAGTTGACTCGGTTGTACTTTCGGTAGTCGCCTCTGTTGTAGGCTCAGTAGTGGGCTCTTCAGTAGTGGGTTCTTCTGTTGTATCTTCCTGACTTGTAGGCTCTTCTGTGGTACTTTCAGTTGTGTCTTCTGTGGGTTCTTCGGTCGTGTCATCAGCCTTTGTTGTGGTGGTTGATTCCGTTGTGCTTTCACTTTCGAAAAGTTCACCAAGCACCGGAATCTTATCATTCTTAACCGCATATACACAAGCGATGAGCACTAACACCAACGCGATTGCGATGCCGAGTATACCCTCTATTTTAATACCGTCGATACCTTTTTTCTTGTTTTCAGGTTTCTTAACTTTCTTAGTTTCTTTTATATCAGGTGAAATCTTTTCGAGATTTTCTTTTGCCTGCTTCTGTTGGCGAAGTTTTTCATTCTTCGGAGCAACCACAGGTACATCAATGAGCTCGGGTGCCTTTTCTGGACCTTCGTATATAACGTCAACTTCAGGAACCTTTATATCAAGAATATCTTCCTGAGTTTCATCCTGCTCTTTCATATCTTCTGAGGTGTAGGAATAAATATCTTCCATCTCCTCCTCGGCAGGGTCCTCATTGGCTTCGGGAGCTTCTTCAGCTATCTCCTCGATTGTCTCTTCCTGCTTTTCAGCTTCTTCAGAAGTCTCAGACACCTTGATAGGCTCTGCCACAAACTCGTCAAACTCAGGCAGACTCATTACAAACTCTACCTTTTCTTCAGTGGGATCAACCTTAAGCTCAACTGCCTGCTGAATCTCTGCTTCTTTCTTTTCTTTTTCTATATTGCTCTTGAAAACATTATAGACAGATTCCACAACAGTGTCTTCGTTTTCTGTCGCTGACTCGGTTCCGTCATCCAATGAAATAATCATACCGCAATTAGGACAAAACTGAGCACCGTTTTCAAGTTCGCTGCCGCAAAAACCGCATTTCATAAACTATCACTCCTGTATATTTTCTTCCAAATTTTCTTAGGATTGTGACCATACCTACAGATACTACTATATTATCACAAGCTCACACTATTTTCAAGAGTAAACTAAGACAAATTATTGCAAATGATTTATGCAATTTGTATGCTTGCAGTGTGTGTCAGGCGGCTCCGCCGCCGAACGCAGTTCGGCGTGAGGACCCACGGACGTGGCGTCCTCAAAAATCGCCCGGTGGGCGATTTG
>JAZQZO010000101.1:0-4728 GCA_045634065.1 Acutalibacteraceae bacterium | reverse complement strand
ATCTGTACCTGCTGTGAGACCTGTTACTGTGTAGCTTGTGCCTGAAACAGTTTTAAGTGAAGTGTACTTTTTTGTGTCGGGATTGTAAGAATAAACCCTGTAGCCCTTGGCACCGTTCACTTTAGTCCAGGTGAGCTTGATACTGTCGGTGTTTTCTTCAACAGTCACTGCTGTCTTGCCGGGAATAATATTGAAATATATCTTTGTGCTGCCTGAATATTTATCACCGCTGAGCTTTACTGTAGCGTAGTACTCACCCAGTTCTTTTCTGCCCGAAGAATATTTGACGGTGAAGTTTTTGTCTTTAACAAGAGCTGCACCCGAGCTGTCTTTCACCGTAACTGTGGGAGTAATAACTTTGCCCGAATAAGCGTAAGCAGATTTTGCAAATTTAGCTGTCATCTTAGGAATAACAGTTGTTTTTCTTACATTAGAACAAATACTGCACTTGTTCTCGGTTTTGCCGTCAGCTTTGAATGTAGCCTTTGTTATCACATTCTTATAGCTGTGAGCACCGTAATAAATATCATAGTAGCTATCACTGCAACGACTGCAGGAATATGACGTTCTGCCTCTTGTAATGCAGTCACCTTTGTTTATCTGAGCACCTTTTTTGTAATCGTGTTCGTGCTCATAGTAGTAAAAGGCCTCTGTTAATTTGCTGTTGCCCTCAGCTATGTTTATAACTTCAAAATCCTGCTGACTGCCTGTGCAATAAACTTCGCGTATGCTGTAGCACTTTGAAAATGCACTGAGTCCGATTTCTCTGATGTTTTTGCCGACAACAACTTTTTCCAAACCGTTGCACCAATGGAAAGCCTCTTCACCAACAAATTCAAGGGTATCGGGAAGATTGACTATTGTAAGAAACTCGCAATATGCAAACGCTCTCCTACCGATGCTTTTGATGTTGGTTTTAGAAAGACCTGCACTTGAAAGGTTGAAGCACATATAAAAGGCTTCATCGGGAATTTCCTCTATAGTAGCAGGAAGTACGACCTCTGTAAGAGCTCCGCAAAAAGCAAATGCAGATTTACCGATGCTTATGATGTTGTCATCAATAAAAACGCTTGTTATGCTTTCACAGCTCTGAAAAGCTCCGTCACCTATCCTTGTAACAGGGATACCGCCAAGAGTCTGAGGGATTATTACATCACCTTCAAGAGACGGATCGCATCTTGTAATTGTAACTTCACCGTTACCGATTTCATATACATAGGGTCCTTCGTTTTCTGCCGATGCTGTGAACGCACACATACAAATCAGAAGAACCGCTGTTATAAAAAAGGAAAGCGTGATTTTTTTTGCGTTCTTCATTGTTTCTCCTTTCGTATATATACATATACTATCTATAATCAAACCTCATCATATGAAAAGGCTTTATTATAAACTGTTACCTTGCCCTCATTGTAACACTCGGCTTTGCTGAGATTTATGAAGTAAAGCCCTGCGTAAATACCACTATCCAGAGTACCGTCAAGATAGAGCTTCAAGGCACCTGTTTTTTCTCTGACTGCCATAACCTGAACTTTATCTCTGACAGTTGAAACAGATTTCAGAGTCACGTTGCCAACCTTGAAATATATGAAGGCATCATCGTCAACCCGGAGACTTATATCATCGCCCTGGCTCATAAGCACACATTCATCTTCACCGCTGAGAGTAGCTTTTATCGAGAATGGGTCTTTTGCATAGAGTCCGTCTGTTACAATGAAGTTATCATAACACCCGAAAGTGATATTTGTGTGAAAACTATTGCCGATTAAATCTTTAATTTCAGATAATTCGAAAGAATTTACATTGTTAAACGAATTTTCAAAGACAATTTCGGCTGTCATATAATCTTCAAGGAGTTTTGCCGATTTGATGTTGTTGGTTTCGCAGGCTATGTTGCCGATATTAACTGTCTGATTGAAGGTTACCTGAAGGGTGTTTTTGTCAATTACAGTTATGTATTCGGCTGTAAGCTCTTTGATCTTTCGGGAGAAGTGCATTATCTTTGTCTCGTAAGGCGCAAGACTCACTTTCAGTTTTTCAGCGTAACTGTAGATTCCGTCGATGCCCTTTGCACTGTAAGGCAGAATCTGAGTCATAGGTGCATAGATTAGATTTTTGCTTACGCCTATACTCTCATCTAGTCTGACAGTGTATTCGGCAGGAGTATCTGCAGGATTTCTCAGACACAGTATACCCTCGTTTTCTGCAAATGCACTGAAACCGTAAACCTGCTTTTCAGACGGTCTGCCACCGAAAATAACAGAGTTGGCAAGTACATCAATATTATCTTCAAGGAAGCGAAGAACACTGTAGTTTATTCTCCATTTAGCCTCATTCATCATACTGTAACTGTAGTAAAGCTCCCAGAAACAAGTGCCACGCATTGCCATTGTAAAAAGATAAGATCTGAAATCTTCATCGTTCATACTGACCTTAGCTTCGTTGCCGTATATGGGATCGTGATTATATAAAGCACGCTGTGGGAATTGGAACTGTCTGCTGTTGTAGAAATCGTAATATTTATCGTCTCTGTATGAGAGCATTCTGTCTTTGTCGCCAGACTGACCTTTTTTACCTACAAAACCTACATCATCG
The DNA here is from genome assembly GCA_045634065.1 of Acutalibacteraceae bacterium. Classification (GTDB taxonomy): domain Bacteria; phylum Bacillota; class Clostridia; order Oscillospirales; family Acutalibacteraceae; genus UBA6857. The sequence goes on along the minus strand of JAZQZO010000101.1, from coordinate 2,136 downwards.
CTAATCTGCATCCACAGACTGCTGACGTGCATAAGAAACCAGGGACTAGGCGGAGCATAGCAGGTAAGATTTATCCAGTAGTTGCCCTTACTGTTTTCATAGAGCTTATCGAAAACCTCAGTCCACTTTTCCCATACATCGGTATAGAAATACATATAGCTGTCTCCACCGGTCATATGGTCGTGTTTTTTATCTTTGCAGGGTCTTTGAGCAAAACCGTCAAGCTTCCAATAGTTCAGATCAAAGCGTTTCTGAAAATCAAGAAGAAGCTCTGAGGCTTTAGCAATGTACTTATCACTTGCAACACAGATGTCTTTGCTGTTTTTATTTACGTATCCGTTGCCTGCTTTTTCTATGTGCTTTGCAAATTTAGGGGTATCGTTGGTGTAACCGCCTCTGGGGCCAAGCCACAAACCGAAGTTTGAAGAGAGAGCACCTGTAAGAGATGAGAACGGATAAAGCTCGTCAGGAAATTTATTGTTAAATCCCCAGAACCCTTTTGAATAGTCATTCCAGCCGTCGTCTGCAACATAACAGTCAAGGGGCTTTTCACCTGTTTTTGTCATAGCCTTTTCGATTTCAAGAAATGAGCTGTAGACATTCTCTCTTGTAATGTTGAGCATATGGTCATACCAGGAGTTATACTGTCTTCTGAGCTTTATGGGCTTTGATATAGTCTTGATGTACTCAAAAAACGCTCTCTGCACCTGCGGAAATGTATTTCCGTCGGCTGCACCTAAAACTGCTTCACGGCTGACAAAAAGATTGTTTTTCATTATATCCGTCAACTTTTTACCGCTGTAATAGCGAAGTGTCGTTACATTCTTTTCTATCTTGTTGAGCGTAGCAGGAAATTCCACTCCGAAGAACAAGCTGTCAACATACAAGGGCTGACCAATTTCCAGAGCATAACCGGGTACGTGAGAGTCTGCCTGTTTGGGAATGCTCCAACATTTAAGGGATGAGTCAAAACTAAGAGATTCAAAATTGATACAGTCAAGGATAAAAGCTTTGTCTCCCCTCTTATCATAAGAGAGCTCAATGTGTTTTTTGATAACAGAACCTTCACTTCTGTATGTATAAATCAGTTTAAGAGAAAGTTTGCTGTCGTAAACCTTAAAAGACTTGAAAGTAACTTCATATGACTCACCGCTATCAGTCACCGTTTTATGGGAAGATAAAACTTTAAGCTCCGATGCTTTTATCTCTTTCTTCGAGAAAAAGCCCGATTTAAATTTAAGTATAAACTCTTCACTGCCCTCACCTGATTTAAGGTTAAGTCCACAGAGCTTATTAAAAATTTCAGAAGATACGATTCTGCCTTTTTCAAGTATGAGAGTTTTTCTCAGGCCCTCATTTTCTATAACGATAGTATTGTTATTCATATTTTCACCTTACGCTGTTACTTTTTCAATCCAGGTAAGAACATCCTCACACACTGCATCGAAGCAAGCACTTTCGTTAAGAATTTCGTGACGTGCATCTTTGTAGAGAATCTTTTCTACATTAGTTTTGCCTGCTGCTTTAAGAGAACCGCAAACCTGCTCAATACCTTTTGAATAATTGCAAACGGGGTCCATAGCACCCGAGATGATGAGTACAGGCAACTTCTTTGAAAGATTTTCAAACCACTCTTTAGATGAAACATAAGCCAAAAGTGAGAAAAGATCTCTGTACCCTGCCGCTGTGAAAAGGAAACCGCAGAACTCGTCAGCGATATATTTATCGACCTGGAAGTTATCTCTTGAAAGCCAGTCAAAAGCTGTTCTGCCCTCGAACTTTGAGTTATATGCACCGAAAGCCATTTTATCAATAAGCTTGCTTCTGTGATGGTCGCCCTTAAGCTTGATAATAAGATTTGTTACAAGCTTGCCTGCTCCTGCCGCAGGGTTAGGACCGGCAGTACCGCAATAAATTGCACCGTCAATTTCGTCAGCATATTTTATGCTATATGCTCTTGCGACAAATGAACCCATTGAGTGGCCGAAGAAAATATAAGGCTTATCAGGATTTTCATTCTTTGCAAGTTTGGTAAGTTCGTGACAGTCTTCGATGAAGTTCTTCCAGCCGTCGTTTGCACCAAAGTAGCCGAGTTCGTTTTTGTTTGCAATGCTACCGCCGTGACCCAGGTGGTCA
>JAZQZO010000100.1:0-12023 GCA_045634065.1 Acutalibacteraceae bacterium | reverse complement strand
GAAAACCGCCTAAGGCGGTTTTATGGAGCCGCAACCTACCTTTTATCTGGTTCAAAATTTATGTTGTAAAAATTTCCCCCATATGTTATAATGTCTGTAATTATATAAAAGGAGGTCTCCTCTTGGCTTTCAAAGTTTATGCAGATAAATTTATGAAATACCGCTTTCTTCTCAGAGAGCTTGTAATAAAAAGAATAAAACTCCAATACAGAAACTCTGTTTTAGGTGTGCTGTGGACTTTTCTTCAGCCACTTCTTACGATGATTGTACTGACTTTTGTTTTCAGTATGGTTTTCGGCAGAAACTCAGCCGCCGTTGTAAACTATCCTGTTTTTCTTTTGTCGGGCCGACTTCTCTATGATTTCTATTCCCAAAGCACCAAGCGAGCAATGAAGTCAATCAGAGGTAATGCGTCTATCATCAAAAAGGTTTATGTTCCAAAATATATTTATCCTTTATCAGTGGTACTCTCGACCTTTGTTACATTCATAATATCCCTCAGCGTACTTGCTATGGTTATCGCCTTTTTCAACATAATAAAAAAGGACCCGGTACCCGTAACACCTGCACTCTTTTTTATAATTGTGCCCATTCTCATTCTTTTCATAATGTGCCTCGGTATCGGTATGCTTCTTGCAACGCTTGACGTTTTCTTCAAAGACGTAGAAAATATTTACGATGTTTTTTGCACCTTGCTGTTCTACGGCACACCTATTGTCTACACCATTGACAAGCTCAACTTCGGTGAAAACTCCTGGCAGGTGAACATACTCAAGGTCAATCCATTATACGGAATAATTGATATGTTTCGCGCGGCAATTCTTCACGGCGACGAGTTTATGGCGTACCTGGATATAAATTCACTGATATATTGCAGTGTTTTCGCTGTGGTTGTACTCGTAATCGGTATCGGTCTGTTTTATAAGTTCCAGGATAAATTCATTCTTCACATCTGATAAAGGAGGGTGGAAAATTGAAAGATTATGCAATAGAAGTAAATCACGTCAGTATGCTTTTTCGCCTTAACCGCGAGCGTGTGGACAATGCAAAAGAATATTTCATAAGACTTCTCACCAGAAGACTTCACTATACAGAGTTCTGGGCACTTAAAGATGTCAGCTTCAAGATTGAAAAAGGCGACAGAGTCGGTGTAATGGGTTTTAACGGAGCCGGCAAAAGTACACTTCTTAAAACAATTGCAGGGGTACTTAAACCTACTATGGGAAGCGTTAAAGTAACAGGCACAATTGCACCGATGCTTGAACTTGGTGCAGGCTTTGACCCCAACTATTCAGGCGCTGAAAACATCTATCTTTACGGTGCAACAATGGGCTTTTCAAGAAAGTTCATCGACGAAAAATATGACGAAATCGTTGAGTTTTCTGAACTTAAGGAGTTTATCAACGCCCCCCTCAAGAGCTATTCATCAGGTATGAAGTCGCGACTTGGCTTTGCAATTGCAACTGCAGTAAAACCTGATGTGCTTATTCTCGACGAAGTTCTCAGTGTCGGTGATGCTGCATTCAAAGAAAAGAGTGAACAACGAATTCTTGATATGATGGCAGACGGTGTGACGGTGCTTTATGTTTCCCATAGTACCGACAGAATAAGAAAACTTTGCAACAAGGCTATAATCCTTACCAAAGGTCAAGTGGTAGCTCACGGCGATGTAAACGAAATCTGTGATATGTATACCGAAATGGTCAATAGCAAATAAAAAGATAAAGGCGGGTAGATTATCTACTCGCCTTAACTTTATCGCAATTATGCTTTTATATGCGCTCACTGCGGGGCGTTCTTATTTTTCTCTCACCGAAAACACGCAACCACAGTAATCCTGTCTGTATAATCCGTGTTCTTTTGAGAGTTCTGTTGAACGCTTATAACCGTTCTTCTTTTTGAAGTCTGACGGCAAATGCTTAACTCCGCAAATATCACCGATTGCTTCACCGATTTCATTAATTTTATCCGAGCGTTTAAGAGGACTTATAGAAAGGGTTGTGGTGAAATAATCAAACCCCTTTTCTTTAGCAATCTTTGCTGTCTTTTCAAGGCGAAGTCTATAGCACTTAAAGCACCTTTCGCCTCCCTCTTTTTCCCCTTCAAAACCTTTGATGCAATCGTAAAATTCCTTGGGATTAAACTCACCCTCAAGAAAGCTGACTTCATTTTTGAAATTCATTTCGTTTATGAGACGTCTTGCTTCATCTACACGAAGAGAATATTCGCTTTCAGGATAGATATTGGGATTATAATAAAAAAGAGTTATCCTGAAATAATTTGAGAGGTACTCCAGGCAATAACTGCTGCAGGGTGCACAACAGGCGTGAAGCAGGAGTGTCGGCACCTGGCCATCGGGTATATTTTCTATTAACTTATCCAGTTCTTTCTGATAATTGCGCATAAATACACCTGTTTATTAAACTTTTTTATTCTGCGGCAAGCGGCTCCGCAAAATCGCGTTGCGATTTTAAAGGTCGCTTCGCGACCTCACGCCGAACTTTGTTCGGCGGCGGAGCCGCCGCCCACCCTTACATCCTTCTGCATTTAAAAAGCTGCCGCCTCAAGCGACAGCTTTTTTGTATCAGTCATTATTTTCGTCTTCGATTTTATCGATTACTTCCTGAGGGATAGCTTCGCCGTGTTTAACGAAGAGAAGAAGTAAAATAGCGAGTGCAAACATAATCGGGCTGTAATAGAACAGCGACATATATGTGCCTGCAAACATTCTAATAAAGCCGTAAACAATGGGAGAAGCAATCTGAGCTGAGAATGTTGCTGTGTAATAGTAGCCTGTGAACGTACCGACTTTCTCAATACCACCGATTTCAAGTACAAGAGGAAGCGTATTAACAGTGATGAACATATTAGCAGCACCACCGAGAATAAGAACGGGGTAAATGAGCACTCTGAGAATAGCAGTTACGCCATCAACAGTTTCTACTATAGCCTCAAGTGCAACCTCAAAGCTTTCTGTCTCTGTGCTGAGAATATCGTTTGAAATATTTATAATGTCTTCATATATATCTTCACCGAGAGTTTCTGCAAGATGTAAATCATATGCTTCATAATAGCTCTCTGTGCCCTCTATAGCGTTGCCACTCTTATAAGCAAGATAACCCTCGATTGAGAGAACTTCTTTTTCATCAAGAGTCTTGTTTTCAAGCTGAGCCTGTGTGCTGAGGTCTGCGTTATAATCATTGATATTTCCGTCAATAGCTATATAAGCGTTGTTAACTGAAATATAGTTGTTGATTGAAAGTCCCCTTGCACCGAGCATACCTACAAATACACCGAAGAAAACGATGAAAGCAATAAGGAATACTGAAAGACCTGCAAAAATAGTCTTTTTTCTGCCAAACTTCTTGCCCATCTTACCAGCAGGAATAGCAGCTGCACCTGAGCACACGGCAAAGATAAGCATAATAAAGGTTGCTTCAGAAGTAATCATATGAAGAATTTCCTGAGCAAACAGAGAGAAGAAGGTTGTGATAGCGTTTGATGCGCAGAAAAGGAAGAAGAGAGTGCCGAGCATAAACACAAGACTCTTTCTTTCGCCCTTTGAAAGTTTAATTGCCTTGAGTTCAGCTTTCTTCTGTTTTGCAGCTTCTTTCTGAGCTTTCTTAAGAGCCTTCTGGTCTACGTACTGGTTTGTATCACCTTTAATACGGATACTTGTATCTTCTTCCTTAACAAAGAAGAGAAGAACAAGCATACCAATAATCATTACAAGTGAACCTACGATAAATACATAGGGGAATGATACTGTTTCGTCAGCCTTGATTTCTGCCTTGCTGTAGCCTGCAATAAGAGTACAAAGTGCGATACCGATGGTACCTGCAACCATACCTACAGCCGAACCGATACCACCCATAAGGTTGATAATGGCGTTACCCTCACTGCGAAGCTCGGGAGGTGTAAGGTCAGGCATAAGAGCAACAACAGGCGCTCTCCAGAGTGACATTGTAAATACAAAGAGAATAACTACAAACATTGTTGCGGGAAGCTGCATAGCACCGCTTGTGTTGAGAGCAACAATGGGAATAAGTGCAAAGAGAAGAGCCGAAATGGGAGCGCAACCAACAATAAAGGGACGGCGCTTACCGAGCTTTGAATGACAGTTGTCAGAAAGCTTACCGAAGGTCGGCTGGAAGATAACACCGAAGATGTTATCAAATGTCATAATGATACCGATGAAAAGAGGTACCAGTGAGAAACCACCCGACGCGGAAATGGTACTCTGACCCTGAGCCTCTGCAAACTCGCCGATCCAGGGAATAGCACTTGCAAGTTTAGCGCTAAGGTTTGTAACCAGATCACTTTCTGAAAGAATCTTGTTAAGAATTTTTGTAATATATGGGTCATAAATTGCCCACGCAATTGATGTTGCCAGGAAACCAAAACCTGTAAGTATGGTCTTTGGCACATTCAGCTTCTGAACATTCTGTTGCTTTGCCATGTCAAAAGCTCCTTTCCTTGTTTGATAAAGACTAACAAATCAGTCTTTACTATTATAACTTTTTGATTTCCCAATTTCAACAGTATACTTTTAAATTCGTCACCTTGTACATATGTAATTATGCAATAAGTCTAAGGTGATTACAATCGTGTAATATTTACTGCCAAATGAAAAAGACGGAGATAGCTCTCCGCCTTTTATAATTATGATTTTTGACCTTTATATTTTTCAGCCTGCAGATTGAACATATAGGCATAAGTGCCGTTTTTATCCATAAGCTCTCTGTGGCTTCCGCTTTCTATTATTTCTCCCTTTTCCATAACATAGATTCTGTCGGCGTTGACTGTAGTTGAAAGTCTGTGGGAAATGAAGATAACTGTCTTTTGCTTTGCCGCTTCAATCATAGCCTGATTGAGATTATATTCAGCTATAGGGTCAAGGTTTGCCGAAGGTTCATCAAGAATAATATAAGGACAATTTTTATAGAAAGCTCTGGCAATAGCAACTTTCTGGCTTTCGCCACCCGAGAGCATTCTGCCCTCATTGTCAAACTCGCGAAGAAGCTCTGTAAAAACGCCATTTTTAAGTTCTTTGTCAAAACCGCTGTGTCTGAGGGCCGTCCTGACTTTTTCTTCATCAAACTTTTCGTCAAGAGCAACATTCTCACCTGCATTGCAAGCAAAAAGCTGAAAGTCCTGGAAAACTGCCGAAAATCTGTCTCTGTGAGACTCAACGGTGACATCTCTTATATCTTCGCCACCTATATTGATACTGCCATCGGACACATCATAGAGTCTCAACAGCAGATTTGTAAGTGTAGTCTTACCTGCACCGTTGTAGCCGACAAGAGCTATTTTTTCATAAGGCTTAATGGTGAGGCTGATATTTTTAAGAGTGGGTTTATCATTGCCTGGATAAGTGAAAGACATATTTTCGATTTTGATTTCTTTCGGTTCACTGCACTCTGCTTTTTTTGCACCGTCTCTGATTTTGAAGTCACTCTTTAAAAATTCACGGTACTTTTCAATCATTTTGCCTCTTTCTGAGAAGATGGCAACAGCCCATACTGTCAGGAAGTTGATCGATGCCGCAATAGACGACGCTCCGTTGAAAGCAGCAACGAAATCACCTGCACCAAGGCTCTCTTTCACAAGTACACAATAACCGAGATATAAAGGCAAGACGAACATAAAGCCGCAGACCTGGATACCCGCCTCCTGAATAAAGGACACTGCAGAAATCTTCTTCCAATACTTTCTCTGGTTAGCGATAACATCGTCTGCCGCATCGTTATATCTTGCTATAAGAAGAGGATGAATATTATTCATTCGCACTTCTTTTGCATAGTCCTGAAGATAGAATATTCTCTGAAAATAGTCGCTTCGTCTGTGGTACTCTGTATTGTCTCTTCTTCTTGCCATCTGAAGAGCGCCTCTTTTTCTGCTCAGCGGTAAAAAAGCACCGATAAAAACAAGGATAATCACCAGACACCAAGGGTCAATAGTAAGCATAACACCGGCAATAGTGAAGAACGAAATGAGGTTGCCCACATAGTTTCTCACAAGACCTAGAAGGTTTGTTATATTGTCAGAGGACGATTCAATTGTGAGAATGAAGCTGTTATAAAACTCAGGGTCGTCATAGGATTCAAGATCAAGCTGACGCGCCTTTTCATAGAGAATCTTGTTCAGACCGTAGTAAACCTTTTCCTTTGCCATATTCCAGAAGAATTCCTGAAAAATCCAGGCAAAGACCTTACTGCCGATGAGTACCAGTGCAATTATAGCAACAGCGTAGAATATTCTTGTTAGGTTTTCGCCCTCAGTCACAACGTCGATGATATACTTAAGACCCACCACGCTGATTAGTCTTGTAGGCAGAGTTGTGAGAATACCCATAATAAACTCGCCGATAACAAGGGTAGGCGAAATTTTAAAGAGAAGACCGATGAAGAACATTATGTTTGAGAAGGTGGAGTGGTTTTGCTTTTCTTTGATTTTAGTCATATTAAACCTCCTCCTCTTCGTTGTTATAGCTTGAAGCCTGCAAGGTAAACATCTCTTTATATTTGCCGCCTTGGTTCATAAGCTCACTGTGTGAACCCTGTTCAAGTACCCTGCCGCCACCGATAACAATGATTCTGTCTGAAAGCACGGCGCTTGAGAGACGGTGAGATATGTAAAGCACTGTTTTATTTTCAGTTACCTTTATGAGGTTTTCATACATCTTATATTCGGCTATGGGGTCAAGAGCAGATGATGGCTCGTCGAGAACTGCGAACTCGAAGTCTTTAGCAAAAAGTCTCGCAGCTGAAACCTTCTGATTTTCACCACCTGAAAGTCCGACACCGTTTTTGTCGAATTCTCTTGTCAGCACAGTGTCACCGCCCATAGGCAGTGAAGAAATCTTTTCCCATATGCCGCTTTGCATAAGGGCTTTCTTTGACATCTCTTTCTCTTGGTCGCTGCATTCGTGGCAAACAACATTTTCATAGACGGAGATTGCAAAGTTTTTATAATCCTGGAATACTGCACCGAAAATATTTCTGTATGCATTCAGGTCATATTCTTTGATGTTGATTCCGTTATAGAGAATCTCACCCTCAGTGGCATCATAAAAACGAAGCAGAAGTTTCACCAGGGTTGATTTGCCTGCACCGTTAACACCAACAAGAGCAATAGTTTCACCCTTATCTATTTTGAAAGAGATGTTTTCGAGGGTATATTTTTCAGCGCTCGGATATCTGAAAGACACATTCTTAAATTCGAGACTCCTGAACTCTTCGGGCATTTTATCGCCTGATGTTACTTTTGGTTCATAGTCGAAGAATTCACGAAGATTCTGGAAATAAAGAGCCATACCCACGAGCATATCGAACTGTCTTGCAATATTAAGTGTTGCTTCTCTGACTGAATTGATAGCTGAGAGCACTACCGAGAAGCCCGAAATAGTGAGGGTGCTTCTGTAGACAAACTGGAAAGTCGCATAAGCATAGGTACCGATAATAGGAATAAACTCGCTGAAAAGTGAGCTTACGGAGCTGTAGATAAAAAGCTTCACGCCATATTTTCTGAGAATTTCAACATTGGAGTCAATGGCTGCCTTGAATCTCTGCATAAGCACAGCAAAGATATTGGAAGTTCTCATATCTTTTGAAAAGTCTTTAAGAAAAACCGTTCTTTGTATGTATGCTTTGATTCTGTTGTTGGTTGTCATTTCGATATCGCGCTTATAAACGAGCTTGCTCTTTGCAGTTTCAATAATGAAAACAAGAACAACAGGTGTCAGGAAAAGAAGATAAGCCGGGTCAATAGTTGTTACCGTACCGATAATAAGCGCAAGGGAAACCACACAGCTTATAATACTTGCCACTGCACCACAGACACTGTCAAATGCGCCCCAGGCAAGAACATTGGTTGCGCGCTGGTACTTATCATAAAACTCGGGGTTTTCATAACACTCAACATCAAGAGTAATAGCTTTGTCGAATATCTTATTGTTGAGTTTTTTGAGTACATTTTTATTGGAGGCGTTGACAGCATAGCTTGCAAGCCAGTTGACACCTACAAGTGTAACAGACAAAACTAAAAATGTCAGCAGGGTACGGAAATAGGAATCAAAACCGCCTTTGCTGTCAAGTATACCGAGAAGCACCTTGAGAAATAGGATATTCTGAACGAAGGATCCGAAGACAATGCTTGCCATATTGTTAAGAAGATGACCGAGAAGAAGTCGCTTGTCGCAACTCCAGACCAACCTAACAGCATAAATTATATTCCTGAATACAGGTACTTTTATATTTGGATCTCTGAGCGGACGTCTCAATATATCACCTCAAAACTTGATTATATTTCTACAATAGATTTTATGGTATCACAAGGATTTTTCTTTGTCAACAAAAAATAAAAAGGAAGAGAATTGACTCTTCCTTTTTAATATACACTTATACGTTTTCGTCGATGTAAGCAACAAGATCGCCTACAGTTACGAGCTTCATAAGCTCTCTGTCAGGAATTTCAATATCAAAGTGTTCTTCTACTTCGCAGATGAGACCAAAGATTTCAAAGGAGTTCATAACCATATCAACAGTGAAAACTGTATCTTCGTTGAAGCCTTCAACATCTTTACCGGTGTATTCTACAAAGATTTGTTTAAGTTGTTCAATTGTGCTCATATTACTAATTCCTTTCTCAGGTCATATTATTCTGTCTTTCCGGTAGCTTTCTTACCGAACTTTTCTTTCTTTTCTTCTGAAAGCTTATTATAGATTTCCTCAGTTGCAAGAGCAATCTTAGTAACCTTGATGTCCTTATCTTCGGGGAAGATATACCAGGTATCATCAATTGTGTTAAGGTTGATGCAATCACGTCCCCAACCGAAACGATACTTATATTCAATGTGACAAGCATACTGCTGAAGAGCGGGAATTTCCATACTGAAATCTACACCGTCATATTCACGTACACCGTGAAGTTTGAAGCCGTCAGCATCGTGAACAAGTTTGCCTTCACCCATATAGATAAAGCCTTTTGCGTTGGGAAGGTCATTAACCTTAACATCACACTCTGTGCGATATGTACCGGCATAAACTTCTTTCTTAACCTCTTCGCGTTCCCATCTGTACCAGTCTGAGGGGAATTTGAACTCAGTTTCACCCTTATCGGCTTCGAGTTCACCATAGTAGTTGAGAGTCCAGCTCTTACCGCATTCACCGCAGAAAAGCTGTGCGCCCTTTGAACTCATCTTGGTTTCGCAGCCGCAAACAGGACATTTATAGAGAACGTTGTCAAGACCCTCGGCACGATCTTTGCGCTTGAGCTTGATTCTGTTTTCACTCTGCCATCTCCAGTCATCGTGTTCAAGATTCTTTACAATAGCCTCGTGAATTTCCTGTGCTGACATCTTCTTGACATCCTCTGCAGTGATAAGCTGTGTCATATCAGCAGCTGACTTAAGAAGATAACGGTGTGACTTCATATTCCAGTAGGGATTATAAATGTGGTGACCCTTCATCTTGATTGTTACAACGGGAACACCAAGGAATTTAACAAGCTGGCTTACGGATTCGGGAATAACCTCTGTTATGCCGCAAAGTGAATAACGAGCCTCTGCATAAAGACCGTACATTTCGCCCTTCTTTACAACCTTACGACCGATGCGGATAAGACTGATGTCGGGAGCAAACTTTCTTGTGGGAATTATACCGATTCTTCTTGATACCCATTCTCTGCCGATAAAGTCGTCAAGGGCACCGGGGAAGTGACCTCTGTGAGGCTTGATGAGTGAACTCATAATGTAGAAATCATAGAATGAATTGTGGTTACAAATAAGGACATAAGGCGGCTTAACGCCCTTCATATTAGTTTTCTTAACATCAACACGGCGAATCCACTTTCTTAAAGTGGTACCGATCCAGATGATCCATACAAGATACCAAACCTGACCGTGGGGTTCCTGGTTCATATCAAACTTTTTAGTGGCGGGGGGGCCTTGCCAGATACGATTACCGATTTTCTTATAATTTTTCATTATATTTTAACCTCCGGTTAAATTGTCTAACGCGTAACATTATATCAAATTATAATCTTCTTTTCAACCAAAAAGAATAAAATTCATTAATAGGGTTAATAAAACGGCATATTTAACAAAATATATCAAACGGACTTATATTTTTTCAAGCAAAAACAACCTTTTGGGTGAAATTTGTGTGAAATAAAAATAAAAAAAGAGGCTCCGGAGAACCTCTTTTACTATTGTTTTAATCAATTAAGCCTTAGGTAAGAAAGCGTTGATATAGAGAGCAAACTGCATTACCCATTTCTTGATAAGCTCGATGATAGTAGTGAAAAACTCGCCTGCGTTTAATACAACATCTCCACCGGGAAGCTTCTCAAGACCGCTTTCGATTTCATTGCCAAGTGTCTTTTCATACTCTTTATACTTAGCCTTGATTTTGATTGGTTCTTTAATATTATCAGTTGCACCGAAAGTAGGAAGCTTACCTTTTCCAAAAACTTCACCGGCATAAGCCTTAACATTAAGGATTTCCCAACCGTCGTGAACAACTCTGTATTTAGTTCCGTCAATTGTAATATCAGGGTGTGTGAATGTGAGCCTGTCAGCGTACTGATTGATATCCTCACCGTAGTCAACATAGATTGTTTCACCAACCTGTGTGGTACCGTTATCATCAAAGAACATTACAGCGATGGGCTTTCTTGTTTCTGTAGCATCCTCAGCAAAAACTGCTGTTGCTGTAAATGAAAACACAGTGAGAACAACAAGCAAAACAGAAATAATTTTTTTCATACTTTTTACCTCCGAATCAATATTTTAAAATATGTTTAACAACAATAATATTTTATAGCAAATACCGACCTTTGTCAATGTATTGCAGGTGATAAAATTGTGAACATTTTTTATAAAAAAAGAGGATTGCAACACGCAATCCTCTTTATGTAGTTATTTGTTAAACTTCAAATCTGAAGATCTCTGCGAAGTACTTGAAGATAAGGTTGATACGTTCAAAGATTGATTCGATGAAGTTCCAGAATGTCTGAGTAACCTTTTTTTCTGTCTTGCTGTATTCTGCAACATAGATGATAGTCTTGCCTGCATCTTCTGCTGAGGGCTCAGGAATGTTTGAAGGAGAGTATGTTACTCCTGTAGCCTGATCTACCCAATATTTGAAAGTGTAATCATATGCTTCATCGCTTTCTCTTGTGGGGTTTTCGGGAATGTGTGACTTGATCTGACCTTCACCGGGAACGATTTCAGCTCTTTTGATTTCCTTGCCTAATTCTTCTTCACCAATGGGTGCATCGTAGAAAATTACTGTTGCATAGTTTGATGCTTCTGCAAATGCTGCCACTGAGAACATTGAAAGAGCAACAAGAACAGCAAGGAATAATGCTAATGTTTTTTTCATAGGAATATCCTCCATTTTTGTTAATTTATATATCCGCAAGGATACTTGGTTAGCTTAATTATAAATCAAAAGAACATATTTGTCAACATTTTCTTTCTCAGTTTATTTTTTATAAAAAATCGCCTACCAAAAGGCAGGCGAAATTCTGTTAATATTTTCTTGAAAGCTGTGATTCTGCTTCTTCTCTTGTAATCTTTCCTACATTATAGTCTGCCATAATCTGAACATCTTTATCATTGAGCTTATAGAAATGCCAGATAACAAGTGCAATAACAAGACCGATAATGGGTACTATATTATAAGTGAACCAGAGACCGTCGAGTGCTTCTGCGCTCTGCTGACTGATAGCGTCAATAGCAGCAAGTCCCTCGAAGCTGTCAACACCTTCAAAAGTTTTGAAGCCGAAGAAGCCGAGAAGTGCAAGACCCAGTGAACCTGAAATCGCAGCTGCAAGTTTAACTGCAAAGGTCTGAATGGCAAAGGTGATACCTTTAGCTTCTGTGCCTGTTGTGTACTGACCGTATTCTGCACAGTCAGGAGTGAAAGTGAAGCCGAGTACACCGATAATGCCAAGAGGAATGGCGCGAAGCATATATGCAAGAACAAAGAGAATAAAGCTGTTCTTTGTAGGTACTA
>JAZQZO010000099.1:0-7109 GCA_045634065.1 Acutalibacteraceae bacterium | reverse complement strand
ACTAAGGAAAAGATGCAGTTCTTGTTTGATTCACTTGTTAAGGATGATGAAAACAGACTTTCAATTGAAGCTAATGCAAAAGCTATGGCTGTAGCAGATGCAAAGGAAAAAATTGCAGATATCGTACTTTCTCTTATAAAGTAAGTTTTTTTCAATCACAAATAATCACTTTTTTGCATAACATAGGGTGAAAGGGTGATTATGTGCAGCGTATTGTTATAAATGGCGGCAAGAAGCTTTACGGAGAAGTTGATGTTCAGGGGTCAAAAAACAGTACTCTGCCGATTCTTGCGGCGACAGTTCTTGTTAAGGGTGTCAGTGTGATACATAACTGCCCTGATTTAAGTGATGTCAATGCAGCAGTTGAAATACTCAGGCACTTAGGCTGTCTGGTAAAAAGAGAAAATAATACTCTTATAGTTGATTCTTCCTGCGTTTCGTGTTATAATATACCTGACTGTTTAATGAGAGAAATGCGCTCGTCTATTGTTTTTTTAGGTTCTGTTCTAGGCAGAACGGGTAGGGCAGTGCTTTCGTCTCCCGGGGGCTGTGATATTGGTCTGAGACCCATTGATCTTCACCTTAGTTCCCTGAGAAGTCTCGGTGTGCGAATTGATGAAAGTCACGGCTCAATCAGCTGTGAACTTGAAAGTCCTATAGTTGGTGGGGTAATCAGTCTCTCGTTTCCGAGTGTAGGTGCGACAGAAAATATCATTCTTGCCTGCACGATTTCAAAAGGCAGAACAGTCATTTTAAATGCTGCAAGAGAACCTGAAATAAAGGATCTCGCAGATTTCATAAATTCCTGTGGTGGCAGAATTAGCATAGGTACTCAGGGTACTGTAATAATAGATGGTGTTGATGAACTTCATTCAGCTGAACATAAGGTTATCAGCGACAGAATTGTGGCACTTACTTATATGTGTGCAGTTGTGTCGGCAGGAGGAGACATAACCCTTAAGAATGTTGACACTTTGGCATTTATGTCAGCTTTGCCTTTGTTTGAGGCTATGGGCTGTGAAATCAAGGATTCTAAGAATATATTAAAAATTAAAATGAATAGTAGGCCCAAGGCCGTCCGGGATATAAGAACTATGCCGTATCCCGGTTTTCCTACTGATGCTCAGGCACCCATTATGGCTTGTCTATGCAAAGGTGAGGGGACCTCAGTTATAGTTGAAAATATTTTCGAGAGCAGATTCAAGCACGTTCCCGAACTAATCAGAATGGGCGCAAAAATTAAAATAGAAGGCAAAGTGGCTTTAATAGACGCAAGTGAAAATCTCTACGGAGCTTCAGTTACAGCTCCCGATCTTCGTGGTGGGGCAGCGCTGATTGTTGCAGGTCTCGGTGCAAAAGGCGAGACTGTCATTGACGGATTATGGCATATTGACCGTGGCTACGAAAATGTAGAGAAAACTTTTTCTGCTTTAGGTGCAGATATAAAAAGAATTGGCAAATAAAGTCAGGGGCGCATAACTGCGTCTCTTTTGGCGGTTTAAGGAGGTGTATAAACAGATGAACGGTAACGCATTCGGCGGTTACAACAAACCGAATTTTGGGGTTAAAAACTTGACATCGGATATGTGGGAACCCATAACAACATCCAATAACTATTCTGCATATACACCTGAAAAAACAACTCAGAATAACGATGATAAATTATCTGCCCGTACGCGACAGAGCGCACAGGAAAAGAAATCATCAGCTCCCGCGGAGCAAGCAGTTATAAATAGCAAAATACCAAAGCCAAAGAAAAAGAAAGCAGTGTCCGCTAGGAAAAACACTGCCGAACATAAGACGGAAGAAAGAGCAAAAAAGAAAACCGAATCTGTTAAAGAGAGACCTATAAGCAGCGGCAGGGTACAGAAAACGAAACCCGAAAAGAAACATATAGTACCTTCAAAAAGACAGCAGACAAGTTCTGAAAAAAGAAGACAGAAAATGAATCTCGCCTTTGTGAGACTTGTTAAAACAGGCAAGAGTGCAGACGAGGCAAGACTTATAATTAACCGTAGAAAAATCAGGCTCAAGAGAATAAAGACATTGGGAACTGTTGGATTTTTCACGATTTTTGCAGTTTGTTTCTTGCTGAGTTACAGTTATTTCCGTGGTGCCGAGATTAAAGAGATTCTCTTTGAGGGTGACGAGGTTTATACTAAGGAAGAAATTCTTGAAGCCGGTAGCCTGAGCACAGGCCTTAATATGTTGACCGTCAGAGAAAAAAAGCTCAACAATGACGTTACAAAGCTTCTGCCTTTCATATCAAAGATTGATGTTGATTATCAGCTCCCTGATGTATTGGCACTCAATGTAGTTTCAACCAAGGAGCAACTGATCCTCAAGTGCGATAAAAAATACATTTGCGTCGACAGTACAGGTAAAGTTGTTTCTGATAAAAAGAAAAAGCTTGCTGAAGGTCAGTTTTTAGTTCAAGGTATGGTTGAACAGGAATACACAGTCGGTGAAACTTTTGTAGTCAGTGAAGAAAACGCTGAAAGATATAAAATTGCACAGCAGTTTGCAAAGGCGGCAGAAACCGCAGAAACTCTTAATTATGGTGTTCTTGACCTGAAGGATGTAAAAGATATCAAGTTTACCTATCGCTCGAAGATACGTCTTTATTTAGGTGATAGCAGTAATATGGCTGCAAAAATTGAAAGTGCGGTCGGTATTATGGAAAGTGCCGATGTTGGAGATAAAACCGGTTATATCAATCTTAAATATGATATCGGTGCATATTTTATGGAAGGCACTATGGAGTAAATGTAAAAAATTTACAATTTTACCCTTAAAAATAACAAAACTTATTTGTTTTTATTATTGTATTTTTTTAAAGTACGTGTTATAATTAACTGAAATATGATTATAATCGTGTAATTGTTTCAAATAATCAATTTAACGATATCTAACGGTTATAATATTCTTGAAATCAAATTGTAATTATATATCACAGGAGGAAGTAAAATGGGCTTCATAATGGATAATGAAAATATCTCCTACAACCAGATAAGAGTAGTAGGTGTAGGTGGCGGCGGCGGTAACGCTATCAACGGAATGGTTGAGTCAGGTATCGTTGGCGTTGAATTCCTTTCAATTAACACAGACAGACAGATTCTCGAAAATTCAAAGGCAACACATAAAATCCAGATCGGTGAAAAGGTAACAGGTTGTATGGGCGCCGGCGGTGACCCTTCAGTGGGCAGAAAGGCTGCAGAAGAAAGCCGTGATGTTATCGCTGATGCTCTTCGTGGTGCTGATATGGTATTTATCACAGCCGGTATGGGCGGCGGCACAGGTACAGGTGCGGCTCCTGTTGTTGCTGAAGTTGCAAGAGAACTTGGTGCACTCACCGTTGGTATCGTTACAAAGCCTTTCAAGTTTGAAGGTAGAAAACGTATGGATCAGGCTGAGGAGGGTATCAGAGACCTTGAAAAGTATGTTGACTCACTTATTGTTATTCCTAACGAAAGACTCAAGCTCCTCGGTGACAAGTCTCTCAGCGTGAAGGATGCTTTTTCAAAAGCTAACGATGTACTCTGGCAGGGTGTCAAGAGTATTTCAGATACAATCAAAGTTCCCGGTTACATCAACCTTGACTTTGCGGACATCAAGAGCGTAATGAAGGATGCCGGTCGTGCTCATATGGGTATCGGACGCGGTCGTGGTGCTGACTGTGCAGCAGAAGCTACAAAGCAGGCTATCACAAGTCCCCTTCTTGAAACAGCTATCGACGGTGCAAGCGGCGTAATTATCAATGTTACCTGCTCAAGCGATATGTCCCTTGAAATGATCGAGCAGGCAGGTGCACTTATCTCCGATGCATCACATCCCGATGCAAATATCATCTTCGGTTCAGTATTTGACGAAGATATGGGCGATGAAATGCTTATTACTGTTATTGCAACAGGCTTCGGTGGTTCACAGCCTCAGGCTGCTCCCGTTGCAGGTGGCAAAGAAGCAACTGTAGCTCCTGAGTTTATCAGCCAGGCATCAGCTACAGCAGGAGATACAATCTTCGGTTCAATGAGCAAAGAAGCTGTTGATTTTGCTTCAACAAAGTTCGGTCAGTCATTCGTTTCAATTTTTGAACAGGCTGCAGCAGCTGCAAACGGCAAGACAATTCCTGCTCCCACATTCCCTGAAATGCCCCTCGATCCCGTGCTTGCTGCTCCCGTAGCTGAAACACCTGTAGCAGCTCCAGCTCAGACTCAGGCTTTTGATGTTATCGAAACACCGGCTAAGAAGTCAGGCTCAATCTTTGATGATCCCGATGAGGATGAAAGCGATGTTCTTCCTGTTTTTAAAGGCAGAAACATTTTCGGTAACAACTAATTGATTTTAATAATTAACTCCCTGATTGATTTCAGGGAGTTTCTTTTTCTTTGACTATAAAATCTTCTGCGTAATAAGGTTTGCTGACTGGCTTATCAGTTGCCTCGATCTTATGAAGATACGTATTGTATATCATAAACTGGCTTATATGCTTTGTTGAATAATAAACAAAGTAGAAGTTGTCTCTCTTTAATGTAAGTTCGCCTTCTTTTTGTAATGTAATGTCATCTGTCAGCTTGAAATCGGTGATGATATCACTCACAGTTTGAGTATTATAACTGCAATAAGTACAAATGGTATTTAAAAGGATATTCCTGAACAGTTCACTTTGTTGCATAGATGAAAAGTTATTATTTTCTTTTATTACGGATAGATTCACTTCTTCAATATTGTCGCTGTTACTGCATTTCAAGGTCATCAATACCTCATCACCCTCATTACCAAAAACGGCAGTGTACTTGTTGCCTTTTGAACTCTGAAAATAAAAATCAGATATCTTTATTTGGGAATTGCCGGTTTTATTATATTTATCAACAAAGGCACTGATGTTGTAAAACTCATTGGTACCGCAGGAAACAAAAGAAATAATAATAAAAAAGCATAGAATTATCTTGAATACTTTCATATAATCACCGATAAATTCTATGCTTAAATTTTTTTGTTTATACGCAAATTAATAGTTTTGATATATGTAAGAAATAAAATCTGCAACAGCACCGTCGTTGCAGTGACAGGCGGAATACTCGCATATGCTGTGGATGTCTTCGGGAGCTTGCTTACAGCAGGCTGAATGTCGTACCGCTTTGAGCATATCAAGGTCGTTATAATAGTTGCCTATAGCTCCGATATTTTCTTCGCATATGGCTAAAATTTCTGCGAGTTTAAGCACGGCAGTGCCCTTGTTGGTATCGTGTGCCACCATATCAAAAGATGTAAAAGATGTGTCGATATAAGCGAGTGTTCCATCGCTTTCTTTTGAAACGAAGTCTCTGATTTTTTTCTTGTTCCAAGGCATACAAAAAAAGATTACTTTGCCCCAATTTTCTGTAGGGACTTCGTCGATAGATCTGAATTTTTTATGCTTCAAAGAATCAAGACTCATCATAATAAGCGAGGAAATAATCGGTCTTACAAGGTAAACGGCATCGTCTGTAAAAATTCCGATTTCAAGAAAAGGGAATTTATTCAAGGCTTTTCGTATAACATCTTTAGCTCTTGCGGAAATCGGGTTGAACCAAAGCATTTTGTTCGCCTTATAGTCATAGATGCCGGCACCGTTGAGCACAATGGCAGGAGTGCTTACATCGGGAAGATTTTTATAGTGAGGCTCAAGTGATTGCACGTTTCTGGCAGAAGCAAGTGTAAAATTGCCGCCGCTTTGATGGACAAACTTATCAATAGCAGTTGTGTTCACTTTTGGTGTGCGTCTGAGCTTATTGTTCAGAGTACCATCAATATCAGAAACCACAAGCCAATCAGCATAATTTTTAGTATTCATCAAGATATACCTCAATAATTATAAATGATATTATCTTTATATTTTTCTGCCATTTCAAGAAGTTCATCTTCTGTGAAATAAGCAGTGGTACAACCAACAGCAGTAACGCACTTGCCGCCTGTAATATTGCCGTAAAGAGCACACTTTTCTATAGGTTCGTCTTTCATTATGCCATACATAAAACCTGCAAAAAATGCATCCCCGGCACCTGTTGAGTCAACGCGTACAAATTCATCGATACTCTTGACAAAAATATATTCACCGTCACGATAAATAAGACAACCCTCGCTGTCAAGTTTGACAATTACTTTGTCGAGATATTTGCTGAGTACTACTGCCGCCTTTTTGGGATCGGTTTCACCGGTAAGTTTTATTGTTTCAGTACGGTTAGGTAAGAAGTAATCTGCAATCTGAAGCATAGCATCATATTTTTCAAGGCTCATATCTTCAACAAAGCCTGTATCAAGAATAACAACGCTGCCTTCTTCTTTGAGCTTGCGATAAACATCGAGATAGCTTTCGTGCATCGCAACTGCTTTAGCACCTGTAAGTCCCTCATAGATTTTCTGTGGGTCAGCTTTTTCGTTGATATTGCCATATGACCAGAAAGTTCTGTCTTTAGGTGTGATAGCGGCAGCTGTGATGTTGACTGCAACCTTGTCACCACTATAGATGTTTATAGGCTCACATCCGGCTTTTTTGAATTCATTAAGGGCAAACTGTGAGAACATTTCACCGCTGAGTTCAGTTACATTTTTGGTTTTTACGCCAAGGCGTGAAAGTGTAACCATAGTGCCGGGTACGCCACCGCCAAGGCAAAGTGAAAATTTATCTGTGAAAATCTCTTCACCCTCTAAAGGAAGTCTGGGCATACCTTCAAAGAGCAAATCTACATTGGTTTTACCGTAACCTGCTGCAAAGCTCATAAATATTTCTCCTTATTTGGTTTTTCTCTGAACCTTTTTCTTGTTGCCTTTTTCATCAACAATATACGTGCATTCGAGCTGACCTACAAGACTTTCTTTGAATGAGTCAATATAAGCTCGTCTGAGAATATCTCTTTCTTTGAGTTCTTCTTCAGTTAAACCTTCGGGTGTTTTAGCTTTTCTTGCAAGTTCGTTGATTCTGTCAATTTGTGCTTGTGTTACCATTATTCTTTCTCCCATTCTTTCCATATTTCGGGGCAGTAGCCAAGTGTGGCTTTCTTGCCGTTTCTTACAATAGGTGTTTTAAACAGCTCCTGATTTTCAAGGAGCTTTTCTTCTTTGGCTTCTTC
>JAZQZO010000098.1:0-5414 GCA_045634065.1 Acutalibacteraceae bacterium | reverse complement strand
TTATCCCTTCAAGCGAAGGAAGCCATTCTCTTCTTTGCAACAAGAAGAATAAATGCTGCAGCCATAAGAAGACCACCAACTATATAGAAGATAGTTGTATCGATACCACCTGTTTCGGGAAGAAGAGTACCTGTCTTGTTTTCTACTTTACCTTCGAATACATTTAATTCTTTACCGTCTGCAACAGATTCAATAATACCTGTACCTATAACGCTCCAGTTACCTGTAACTTCGTCACAGTCAAGAGTGAATGTGATGTTAGGTGCCTGATTGTAACCGTCAGGAACATCTGTTTCTACGAGGATGTAAGTGCCTTCTTCAAGACCTGTCCATTCGAATGTAGAAATATCGGCGCCCTTAATTTCTTCACCTACCTTATTTTCATCCGCTACTGAGCCCTTGTAAAGAGTAAAGCCTGCACCATTAAGAGGAACTTCCTCTTCATTAATTATTTCGTACTTGTTGATTGTAAGCTTTGTTGTGTAAGTGATAACTGTGTCTTCGGGAGTGCTTTCTACAGTACCTTCATTATCGTATTCAAGTTTAGCTGTGTTGGTGTTACCGACTGAACCAACCTCTGCATTATCATTGAGCTTTGCGCTGAACTCGATTACTACTTCTTTGCCTTCAATTGTTTTGATATAATCATTATCAAATTCAATATTAAAGCTGCGTTCTGTTATATTTGTTACTTCAAAACCTGTTGTAATTTCAGTACCGTCAACATAAACCTTTGCATCATTGTTATATGTAAGACCGTTTGACATTGTATCAGTTACAACGTAATCTACGAGACCTTTACCGATTTTTACAGTAATCTTATAGTCTACGTTATCACCGATTTTTGCATTGTTAGCATCAACAGGAACGTTATCTTCTATAATTTTCTTCTCAAGAGAGGGAAGTTCGTTCTTTTCGATTGCTTTAACATTTGAGTTTGTGTTTGTGAGTGAGCAGATAGCACCTACAGTAGTGTCAACTGCATAATAGCCGAGAGCAAGACCTCCAAATACAATTGTATCAGATATTGCAGGCTTTGTTTCACTGAAACCTGTAGCGGTTTTCGCATAGTCAACTGCAGCTCTTGCTAAAGTTGCATCAGGCTTTTTAGCTTCTGTTACTGAGCCGTTATCAGCTACTGTAAAGTATTCAGAACCAACAGTGCCTTTTATGAAAGCTTCCCAGCCTTCAGCGATTGTGTAGATACCTTTATTCGTCTCACCTTCAACAGGCTTAAAATCAAGCATTCTGTACACAGTATATTTATAACCCTTTTCTGCGTTCTCAATTGTAATTGAGCCTGTGTCGGTTGCGAGTGCGATTGTTCCCATTGAGAGAACGAGTGTGAGTGCTAATAAAACTGCAAATAATTTCTTCATTTTCTTTACTTCCTTTCTTTTTTTAAATTTGCAATTTTTTTACTGAGTTTGTGCATTCTCCGTCTTTTGCACTGGAGATTATGTCAACCTCCTTTCGCGTTTTCGACGAATTGTGCTATACAAAACCGGAGATGCCATTAAGACAAAACCGATTATTGCCAAAGGTAGCGTGCCTGTACCGCCGGTCTCGGGGAGTACAAAGCCGCCGATGTAATTTTCGACGGATATGATGGTAGACACTACAGGAATTACATCATTGGTCTTAGCCTCATAAAAATGGAAGAATACGGGCCTTTCCAGCGGCAGATATCCCTCAGGCGGAGAAACCTCTACCAAAGCATAAGGACCTCCTGCAGTAAGATACTGCGTTTCAATAAGAACAGTACCGTCCGCTCCTGTTGTGTAGGAACCGATATATCCGAGTTGTTTGCCCGAGTCTGCCTGTATGTTCTTCGGTACTCCATCAGGTAAGACTGCATCCGGGTCGGGCATAGGGCCGTAAAAATGGAATGTGACATCAGGTAATCGCTCATCTGTATTACCGTCTTGCTTAATCAGTGTAATACTATGTATTGAACCCGATGCACCGCCACTGTGCTCGTCAACCTTGAACACAGCATCGATTATATCAGATACAGCCGCTTTGCCCTCGATTTTTACAGTATTATTTACTGAAACCTCATCACTTGATGCAATAAGAAGCGTCGTGTAATCGATTCTTATATGAAGCTCATCCGGTATAACAAAGGTCAGCTTGTTACTCTGCTGGTCATAGGTGACAGTATAAGTATATTTATCTGAATCGCTAAAACTCGTCCAGCTGCCATCTGTCTCCTGATAAAGAAGCTTTATCGAATCCCAGTAAACCGAAAGATTAGGTGTCATCGTGTCTTCTATGGTGAGTGTATCTGAGCCTTCAAGAATATCCAGTGCATTACGGTTGATGTGAATATCAAAAAGAATCTTATTGTTCTCCTGCACCGCATATTTATCCAGAAGCCCCGTTCTGTATTCTACCGTACGGCTAGCAGTTCCCGATGAATTATCCCCATTCCAAAGAACTTCTGCAGTATTGTCCAGCAGATACTTGTTTTCTTCTGTCGTCTCCAGATACTGTTTTTTCAACCTGAGTTTATATGTAAATATCTGTTTACCGCCACTGACATCGCCACAGTACGCCTGATAATTAGTCAGCCACTTCATCCAGGATGTTATCTTTTCAGGCTGTTCCATATTGATTTCAGCAAGCTTAAAATCTGATGCACTGATATCCATACTATTGCCTATCACCGTGCCGCTGTAGTTATATCTGACATACCAATCATCCACAAACCACGGGCTGTAACAGGTGACAGAAAGCGAACCGGGTACATATTCTAATTTTTCATCGAATGTGTCGGTAAACCGTATATCGTCAACCTTGTACAAATATCCTTGCGGACCTTCTGTGCCCGGGATTGAAGTATTAAACACGACTGTATAGTCAATCGTTCCGTCTTCGTTTGCGACTGCTTTCTTTGTAATTTTTGGTGAATAATTATAAGGTGCCGAACCTCTGCCGCTTATAATATCCGTAAAGTTGAGATACACTTCATTCCACAATGTCTCCTTTTGAAAAAGAACATCTTCAAGTGTCTGCTTGCCCGTAAGAGAGCCTGTCCATTCCGAGCCTGTTTTTGCATTGAAGGGAATCTTATAGGTTATAGTCAGCTTCGCATCTTCACCGAGAATCCATTTAGACGATTCAGCAGTAGGAGTTGATGTGTTAAAATATACATTAAAGCTGTGATACTGATTTCCCTGAGCAGGTGCTACGAGAATGAAGGTGTTTTCTGTGTGTTCACCCTCCACATACGGTGTGAAATTAATAACCCTATCCCCTACAGTAGCTGTAATTTTCATATCCTGCGGGATATTTTGAATATACAGCGTCTGTCCCTGTTCAGGGTAGTTCCACACCGCTGACAGGTCCGTAAGGAAGAAGTTGCCCCAGTTCTTTATGACACCGGGAACATCGGCATTGATAGTATAGTAAACATACTTGCCGTCATCACCTCTCGCACTTTTGGTTACCACCGGAGCAAAACCGACAACATCAGCAGAGCCTGTGTCTGATTCGTCCTTTCCGTCAATATACGCGTGAATTTCGTTGGTAAAAATTTTTTTGTCCTGTTCGTCGGAAAGTTCATCATAAAGAGTATAATAGGTTATTTTAAATGCGTGACCTTCCGGCAATTCGAAGGACATAGAATTATTTTTGATGGTTACATCGTTCCAGCTGATGTAGACAGTAGGCAGACCTTTATCATCTGCATCTTCTCTGTCAACACGGATATCCTCATCCGTATAATATTGCAGACCGGTACCCAGAGTATCAATGATTACCGTACCGCCAAGATTTTCCTTATCCTTGACTATCTCGACATCCCAGCGGACTACAGGAATCTCTTCACCGTTTTTATTTATTACATCCTGCTTACCGTCTTTTTTTATCTTGTAAAGATATGCCTTACTGCTAAGCTTAGAGCTCTCCTGTATTTCATTGTCCTCTTCACCTTTACCGGTAACCCAGGCTTCGTTCCATAATTCTACAACTTCATAATTAAGCTGGTCATTGTTTAATTTTGTTTTGTATTTTATAAGGAAACCTTCTCCGGCAGGAATATCAGGAAAGTCTGAAAGGATAAAGCCCGAGCTTGCATTAGGATTATTACTGATCTTAGGCTGAGGATCAATCAGATTACCGTTGAGGTCGGTAACAACAATGGTATCTCTTAAGGCATAGTGTTTTTCCCATATTTTATCGTCTAAAACAAGGTCAGTCACTGCACCGTTGAAGGCTTCAACCCTGACGGTATACTCCATCGTATTGTTTTCTCTGTCGAACTCTCCGTGAGTTTTATCGACCTTCAGATGGGAATTTCTGTCAATATTAAGATTGACCTTGATCTCATCGTTGAACACGATTTCGGTTTTTTCTCCCGAATCCGTATCGCCCACTGTAGCATTGAATTCGATAGTAAAATCAACGTTTGAATATTTCGAACCAAAGCATTGACCGTCAATATCAATAAAGATAACTCTAAGTTGTCCTTTTTCATCAACCCAATATTTTGCTACATCCTCAACAGTTCCGTTTTCTGTTTTTGCAGAAATATGGTGCCACTCTGTAAAGGGTTCACAGTGAAGATTTTCCGGAATCTGATAATGAAGCTCGTGATTTTCGTCGTGGCGGAACTGAATCCATTCATCGCCTTCGTTATCTTCGCTGAATTCAATAGAAACGACATATGTCTGACCGATATAAACAGTTGAGTCCTTATTGATTTCAACACCGTCCTGAGTTCTTATTGTAACATCTCGTACAACAGTTGTAAGATCGTTTATGTAAGTAATCTTTGCCTCCTCGGCATTGAAAAGCATAAGTGGTGGAGCTTCAGATTCAGTTGTTTCTTCAACCGGAATCGACGGTTCTGTTTCATCATCAATATACTCCATATCTTTTGCAAAGTAGAGCTCGCCTGTAAGCCCGTATCCGATAATATTATCAGATTTTTCTATGCTTATTATTTCAACCTTATCGTTGCTGTCGCCCATTATAACAGTAAGACCTAATTCGTCTGCGGATAATAATATACCTACAGTATCACAAGCTCTGTCACCGTCAACATCCAAAAAGACAAGGTCACCACGCTGAGGAGTATATGCTTCTGATGAAAATACCCTTCTGTTCTGCCAGGCAATTCTCAGTGCTTCAGCACCTGCAGCCTTCAGCTCTGAATCATTGTTTATGTTTGAATAGTGAAGGCAGAAAGATACGAACATAGTATTCCACTTGCCGTAAGGATTGCCGTACCAATCCCCGTATCGGGTATAACCGTTTTTATTACCGTCACTGTCATACTCGAAATTATTGTCGCTCTCTTCGTACCCCACCTGAGAGAGTGCAACCGCAACGAGATTTTCAGGAATATTATTTGTAATCTCAACGCCATTTAAGGTTGCAAGCCAATCACTGACAGTTTCTGTATCGGC
>JAZQZO010000097.1:0-1755 GCA_045634065.1 Acutalibacteraceae bacterium | reverse complement strand
TGTATTCACAGTAATATCAACAACGGGACACGCATCAGCATCAATTATTATTTTCATACACTTTAACTCACTTAACCTTAACTAAAAAAGTAACGGAAAATTCTTGCCAATGGGCAGTAACATAGGTTTCACCCTTTGTTTTGGGTGTTATTTCATCCCCGTCAACAGATATGATGCTTTCATCAAAATCTGTAAGGGTTATCCCCTTCTTAACCTGCTTATCGTCCTTATTGGCATCATATTTATAAACCTCAACCTTGAAGGTGCCGTCTGCAAGATTTTTCTCATAAATATGAGGGTCGGTTGTTATACCGACAGCCGCAGTGTAACGGGATTTTGAAACAGGCTTGAAATTCTCTTTAACATTATCATTTTCCTTATCACTGAAATCAGGTTCATCAATGAGAGAGAATTTCACCTCCTGAATTCTTGTTGCCCAAGTGCCGAATTCTTCACCGTAAGCATAGGAAAGATAAATATTATCACTCAAACGGATATGACCGTTTTCTCTTGAAGTGATACCGCAGTTATGAAGGTTATGTATGGTGTTTGTTTTAAGGAAATAAGATTCCTCAAACTTAACACCGTCGTTTGACATATACACCTTAATATAGCTATCGGTTGTGAATCTTGAAGCGGTTGAAACTGCTATAAATTTGCCGTAATCCTCGATAAATTTCACGTCAGCAGAGTCGGTATCACCTTGAATATGGTCTATTGCAATGCCTTTATATTCAAGTGTCTTCGGCCAGTTTTCGTCTCTGGCATCTGCAAGGGAAAGCCTTGTCTGATTCAATTCACCGTCACGCCACGTGTAGTAAAGATAAAGAGTATCATTCAAAACTACCATTGACGGCTCACCTGCACCGTAAGTCTCGGGATTGCCTGTATATTCAATGATGGGAGCAGGCTTTCCGCCCCAACCCTCACCATTCCATTTCTCATAAGGTCCGTCAAGATTTTTACTTCTTGCAACAAAAACATCGTTATCAACACCACCCTCAACAACAGTTGATGTATAAGCAAGGTAATAGTAATCTCCGAATCTTACAACACCGGGGTCACAACAGGAATAAAAATCAGCAGAATCGGGAGTTGGTGCTAAAACAGATTTTTCAGTTGTCCATGTTTTACCGCCATCGGGAGAGTGTCTGTAAAAAAGATAATCCCACTCATCAAAAATACCGGGAGAAGAGAAAAAAGCATCAATGCTACCGTCGGCATTTCTTATTAAAGACGGTCCGTAGCGATAAACATAGCTCTGCTTTTTAGCAGGAGTATAAATATCGTTGCCTGAATCGAGGGCAACCATTTTCACATATTTTTCTGTATCGGGCTCAACCGAAAGTTCTTTATCTGTATATACTCTGTTTTCAACAGGTGTAAATTCAACGGGCTCATCCTTATTGATAAGCACAAAGGCAGTAGCTACACCACCCACAATAACAAGCACGGCTATAATAATAGAAATTACTTTTTTCATACTCCACCTCAGATTAAGATTCCATCGCAATGGTCAATTTCGTGTTGGATAATTTGTGCTGTCCAACCTGTAAACGTTTTGATTCGGGTTTGGAATTCAGCTGTCTGCCATTGCACCTTAATACTCTTATCACGCTTACATTTACGAGGCCCACCAAGGAGTGAAAGGCACCCCTCCTGAGTCTCATACGGGTCAGTTTTCTTGATAATTTCAGGGTTGAACATAGTCATATACTTACCGTTATCATCAAAACAAATGATGCGTTTATGAAC
>JAZQZO010000096.1:0-2106 GCA_045634065.1 Acutalibacteraceae bacterium | reverse complement strand
AGAACCCTTGAAATCGAAGAAAAGACTTTAAGCGAGAATGGCTTTCTTTGCAAAAACACCAAAGGCAGATTAGTCGAAGAGGGCGAATGTCCCGTGAGAAAAGTCGGAGGCCAAGCGGTCTTTAGGAAGACAACCATGCTCAGCAACTCCTTGGCTCACAGAACGACATGGCTACGATCCGACTTAGAACCCTTGAAATCGAAGAAAAGACTTTAAGCGAGAATGGCTTTCTTTGCAAAAACACCAAAGGCAGATTAGTCGAAGAGGGCGAATGTCCCGTGAGAACTGCTTTTCAGCGTGACAGAGACAGAATTATACACTGCGCAGCTTTTCGCCGTCTTAAGCATAAGACTCAGGTTTTCCTGTCGCCTGACAGCGACCATTACAGAACAAGACTTACCCACACTCTTGAGGTGTCGCAGATAGCGAGAACAATTGCGTCTGCTTTAGGCCTCAATGAGACTCTCACAGAAGCTATTGCGTTAGGTCACGATTTGGGTCATACCCCTTTTGGCCACGCAGGCGAAAGAGCCCTTAACGCCGTTTTCCCAGAGGGTTTTAAGCACTATGAGCAAAGTCTCCGGGTTGTGGATAAATTAGAAAAACTTAACCTTACTTACGAAGTGAGAAACGGCATAGTCTGCCACACAAGAGGTGACGAAGCCGAAACATTAGAAGGAAGAATTGTAAAACTTTCCGACAAAATAGCTTATATCAACCACGACATAGACGATGCTATAAGAGGGGGAGTTATCAGTGAAGGTATTCTTCCTGCGGAAGCAAAACGCTTTTTAGGTGATACAAAAAGTCAGAGAATCAACACTCTTGTTATGTCGGCCATTGAAAATACTGTTGATACAGTGCAGCTTGACAGAGATGTACAAAGTGCCTTTGACATACTTCACGAATTTATGTTTGAGAGAGTATATACAAACCCCGTTTGTAAGGGTGAAGAGAGCAAGGCTATGGCTCTCGTGCAGGAGCTTTATAAGTTTTTCAGCACACACCCCGACGAGCTTCCAAATGAATACATACAGATAGCCTGGAATGAGGGCGCTGAGAGAGCTGCTGTTGACTATATCGCAGGCATGACAGACAGCTACGCACTGAAAGTTTTCAGTGATTATTTCATTCCAAAAGGCTGGCATATGTGATATAATGAATTCGGAGAACCCCTCAGTCATCCTGACGTATGACAGCTCCCCTTTCAGGGGCGCCAAGGTTAAAGAGGCACCTAGGGTGCTATTGTGGCGTAATCGCGGGCAAGTCCCGTCGAGGAAACAGCTCTTTTCCCGCCGAGGGAGAATGATATAAACAAGAATTTGGCGAAGGAGTGTAATTGTATGGGTAAAGCAATTTTGGCAGCAATTGTTACATTGATTGTTGGTTACTTAGGTATGGTCATAGGACTTGAATTTTTAGGTGGATGGGTTGAGTTTGGTGTGCTTGTTGCTGTATGTGTTATGGGTGCATTTATTATTTATTTCAACGATAAGAAGTAAACAATTTCCAACTTACCCTTGCGGGTATAAACTAACCAATATCGGAAACTCGGACGCAATTCCGAATTCCGAATTAAATTGAAAGGATGGTGTGATTATGGCAGGCAGATTTTCAGAAGAATTTCTGACAGAACTCAAAATGAGATGTGATATAGAGCAGACTATATCTATGTATGTCCCACTTAAAAGAAGAGGTAAAAACCTTGTGGGTCTTTGTCCTTTCCATAATGAAAAGACACCGTCATTTACTGTTTATCCCGACTCACAGAGCTATTACTGCTTCGGTTGCGGAGCAGGCGGTGAGGTTATCGGCTTTATAAGGCGGGCTGAAAACCTTGACTTTTACGAGGCTGTCAAGCACCTTGCCGACAAGGCAGGAATGGTGATGCCCAGTGAGGGCTTTGATAATTCTATGGCAGAAAAGCGCCGCAGAATGTATGAGATAAACAAAGAAGCTGCAAGATTTTTCAATACCTGTCTTTTCTCAGAAGAGGGTAAAGAGGGACTTGATTACTATAAGTCAAGAGGTATGAAAAAAAGCACTATTACTCATTTCGGACTTGGCTATGCGCCAAATAAATGGGATAGTCTGCTTAAACATATG